>JBGQJH010000150.1:0-6393 GCA_041498935.1 Pyrinomonadaceae bacterium
GCCAAATAGATTCCCAACTGCACCACCTCGACCCAGATAACCGCTTCCATGCCGCCGAAGTAAGTGAAGATGATCATCACCACGCCGAGCAGTATCACTGAACCAATCACAATCGTTTCCGCATTCGCCTGCGGTTGAAAAGCCGTGTAGACCGCCGCCAGCACGAATGCCGTCAGCAGGAGGCGAATGCCGTCGGCGATGTTGCGCATGACGACGAAGAGCGACGCGGCCAGCATCTTGATTCGATTGCCGAAGCGCCGCTCGAGCAGTTGATAGACCGTCATCAGCTCCCCGCGAAAATATGAAGGAATGAAAAGCAGCGAGATAACTACACGCCCGAGCATGTAGCCGAAGACGAGTTGGAGAAACTGAAAATTCCCGTTGCGCGCAAACGCGATCCCGGGAACTGAGATGAAGGTGATGGTGGAGGTTTCAGTGGCGACGATGGACGCCGCGATGGCCCACCAGGGCACGGTCCGATCGCCGAGGAAGTAGTCACGTGTCGTTTCTTGTTTACGAGAAAACCAAACGCCGAACAGCGTGATACCGATTAGGTAACCAAAGATGATAACCAGATCGAGAGGTTTCATTGATCGTCTTTAACGCATCAAGTTTCTTAAAGAATTCAATGGGATCGCAGCAAAAAAGCGGGGGCAAGCCCACCTTCCCAACCTGAGAGACTGTCTCATCTCGGCTGATCTCATCTTGGAAGCCTTTCAATCAAGAGCTAGGACTCAACTATGGTCGGCTCAGGGTGAGGAAGGCGGGCTTGCCCCCGCTGCTTCGTTAGCATTCACCCAGAACATCTTCCCTAAAATCTCTGCTACAGCAATTCCTGCGCGCGACTCACCACGCCACCAGCTGCGGCAAGTGCGCGCTCAGCATCTTCCAATGAGCATCCCGATTTTGCCATCAGCAACGCGGCCGGCAAGCTACCGTTAGCCTTCTCTAAATTCTCAATGGCTCCGCGTTCGTCGATCCCAACTGCCGCCATGATGATGCGCACAGCGCGCCTGCGGAGTTTTGCGTTGCGCGTCTGCACGTTCGTCATCCGGTTGCCGCTGACGTAGCCCAGCTTGACCATCGTCGCGGTTGACAACATGTTCAGAACCATCTTTTGTGCCGTGCCGGCTTTTAGTCGCGTCGAGCCGGCCACGACCTCGGGACCAACAACGGGAACAATACTGACTTCAGCTGCGTCAGTAATGGGCGATCGTGGCGCACAAGTGATCGCGACTGTGAAAGCACCGGAACGTCGCGCATACGCGACCGCGCCCAGCGTGTATGGAGTCTGGCCCGATGCCGCAATCCCGACCAACACATCGCCTTTCCTAAAACCACGCGCCAATAGATCTTTCTCGCCCGCCTCGGCGTCGTCTTCCGAAGCTTCGACCGCACGATAACATGCTTCATAACCGCCGGCGATGATCGCTTGAACCAGGTCCGGCGATACTCCAAACGTCGGCGGACACTCGGCAGCATCCAAGACACCAAGTCGGCCGGATGTGCCTGTGCCTATGTAGAAGAGCCTGCCGCCGTCCTGCAGCCGGCGGACAATTCCCTCGACGGCCTGCACCACTTCCGGCAGAACCAGACCGATCGCGGAAGCCACCAGCGTATCTTCGTCGTTCATCACGCGAATGATTTCGCCGAGCGGCAACGAGCTTAGGTTGCTCGTGTTGAGATTTTCCTGTTCGGTGATGGGGAGCGGATCCGGAGTGTCGAGGTTCATTGGCTCTAATGCCCCGCTTAGCCGGCAAGGGCCATCTGGTTCAGATGCTCGCGTGCCATGCGTGCCGCGGCAACTGCGGGAGAAAATCGAGGTGGCGCAAAATAAACCTTGGGAGCAGTACGTCTTACTTCTTCGCGCATCGACGACAACACCAGCTCCTGTGCCGCGTCGAAGACGCCACCGACGTAAGCCACCTGAAAAGTTTCGCGCTCCAGTTTTAGATTACGGATTACCGCCGCAGCCGCCGATCCCAGTTCCCGGCCGCCTTCGGCCAGGATTTCTCGCGCGACTCGATCCTTTGCTTTTGCCGCTTCGATTACATACCTGGCAAGACCGGCCAGACGCTCGTTGGTCATGGTAGGCGCGTAGATCGCAATTGAAAGATCGTTTGGATCGGAAACATGAAAGTATGCACACGCAGAACTGGTCAGCGAAGTTGGTGCGCCACGCCCGTCAACAGCGTGGGCGATTGCGCGCAAAGCTCGCCGCGCAATCCAGGCGCCTGCGCCTTCGTCGCCGGCAATTGGTCCCCAACCGCCAGCGCATATTTGCTTGCCGCGTGAATTTATCCCACAGCAAATCGAGCCGGTGCCGGCGATGACGATCAACCCGGGTTCGCCTTCGCTGGCGCCATAGAGCGCGATGTCGGCGTCGCCGACTACGACGACTTCACCAATTCCCAGGCCGAGAAGGGCCTCGCGCATGCGGACGCCCAACTCCTTGCCTCGGGCTCCGGCCAATCCGATCTCCGCGGCAACCAGATCGGTACGCCGCAGTTGCGCAACTTCGCACGCCCGGTCGATTGCTTCGCGAACCGCCGCGGCGGCATTGGCAATGCCCACGCGCAAGGGATTTGAGGGACCGGCAAGGCCTTCACCGAGTACCGCGAGGTTAGCGTCGAGGATTACCGCCTGCGTCTTCGTTCCGCCACCATCAACGCCCACGACGGCGCGCCTTGATGCCGGCCGGCGAGTGCTTAAAAAATCAGCCTTTCTTCTCTCAGTGGTGACCATGTGTCGGGGCAGCGGCGCGCGCTAGTTATGATGGACCATTTGCCCATTCTAGGTAAGGCAGATTTATAATGGAAACTAAAAGATTTTATTATTACAATAACCGTCCGTGATAACGGCTGGTAGTCGTTGGTAACCGATCTTGTCAGTACCACCTGCGTTAGCGGGTGGGTAGCGATCCTTGTCACTATGGAAATTCGACAACTCCGCGCCTTTATGGCCATCGCCGAATTGGGCACCTTTACCGCAGGCGCCCGCCGTGTACACATAACCCAGGCCGCGATCAGCATGCAGATCCGGCAACTGGAAAACGAGCTGGGTGCGAAACTGTTTATCCGCGCACCGCGACGCGTGATGCTGACTGAAGCGGGAGAGCAGTTGCTGCAACGTGCGCGTCAGATCCTGCGCGATCATGATGCGGCGGTCGATGAGATTGCCGAGTTGGCCGGCGCCGAGCGGGGACGACTGCGAATTGGCAGCGCGTCGGCAATGGTCACCACGGATGTTTTGCCAAAGCTCCTGAAGGAAGTTCGTAAACAACACCCGGGCGCGGAGATCAGCGTGGCCTCCGGAACAAGCGAGGCTTTAGTTCAACAGATTCTTGCCGGCGAACTCGACATCGCTTTTGTATCGCTGCCGGTTGAGGCGCGCGGCATCAACACCGAGCGGCTCAGTCAGGATCAACTCGTGGCCGTCGCGTCGCCGCGCCACAAGCTTGCGAAGCAGCGCACTATCAGCGCTTACACGCTGGCCGGAGAAAAACTAATTCTGGGCGAGCGCGGCGGCAACACTCGCCGGCTGATCGATCAGTTTTTTGCGCAGGCCGGTGTGACGCTTCATGTGTCGATGGAGTTGAGCCGCCAGGCCGCGATCCGGCGAATGGTGGAAGAGGACATGGGCGTGGGTATTGTACCGCTGCAATCGGTGGGCGAAGCGGTCGACAAGGGCAGGCTGGTTAGATGGTGGATTGAAGGGGCACAAATAAATTGGGAGTTGGGCATCGCGAGATTAACCGGCGGCTACGAATCGCCCATCACGCACACCTTTATCAAACTTTCACGAAACTTCTTTGGCGAACCTCAGCGGCCCACGGTTACAAAGAAACCCAAACTGACTTCTCGCAAGAAGCGCGCGAAAAAATAATCCCGAATCTTATCAGAACCGGGAGCAGTAGCGACCGGGTCCCTGCGGAAATGTGACTCAGGGTGAACGCTGACTGCTCCTAGCCAGTCTCAAAACAGCCTGACTCGCTTCGAGAAACCAACCCGGTCGCTACTGCTCCCGGTTCTGATTTCAAAGCGCCTCAACCAATCGCTCGATATCCTCTTCATTGTTGAAGAAGTGAGTAGCGACGCGAATTCCCTGCGGTTTCTTCGTCACGATAATCTTTTGATCTGCCAACTTGGCAACAACGCCGGCCGGATCTTCTGCCTGCACCAGCGTCTCGGCCGAACGCGCTCGCTCGTCGTCGATTGGCGAGAGAACGTTCCAACCAGAATCGATCAAGCGACCGCTCAGGAGCCTATTCAACGAAAGCGCGCGCTCCTCGATATGCTTCATGCCGACATCGGCTATCAGATCTATCGACGCACCCAAAGCAAAAATGCCTGCGAAGTGTGGACAACCAAGCTCCGCGCGCGCCGCCGCATCGTGACGCAGACGAAGCTCGTCGTTTCGATCGGAATAGGGATCTTCGACGCTCAGCCAGCCAATCGCGCGCGGCCTGGATCGCTCTAATAGTTCCCGGGATAGATAAACGAACCCGCTGCCGTAACCTGAAAGCATCCATTTGTGGCCCGTCGCGCAGAGCGCGTCGATCTTCATTCGCTTCACATCGATCTCAAAAACTCCCGCCGACTGGCTGGCGTTGACTACCAGCGCGTGACCGCCTTTCGCGTTCCCCAACGCTTCAAGGTCAATGCGGAAACCATTCGAGAACTGAACATGGCTCAGGCAGATTATCCCTGTGCGCACATTCATCGCGTCGCGAATGTCATCGGTTCGCACTTCACCGGCAACTGACTTCACCAGGTGCACTGGAATGCGGCGATTCATCCAGGGCAGCGTTGAAACCGGAAACTCAAGATCGCACGAGATGACTTCGCCGTGCGTTTCCAGCGCGTCGACGATGACATTCATTCCGGATGACGTGTTGGTCGTGAGCGCAATCTCATCGGGCTCAGCATTGATGAACGCCGCGACTTTCCGTCTCACGTCCTCGCGCTTTGCCAGCCACTCATCCCAGTGAATGTCGGCATCGTTCATCATCTGCTGATAATACTCAGCCGCCGCCGCCATCGTCGCGCGCGACAAAGGCCCCGCCGCCGCGGCGTTCAAGTAGGTGGAGTTTTCCGTCACCGGAAACTGTTTGCGAATGTCGTCCCAGTTGATCATGTGAGGCGAAGATACACGATGAATAGTGCGGGGCGGTAGCACGACCGTCAGAAGGGCGTCGAGCAAGAAGTGAGAACTCACGCTCACCTTTAACTGTCGGCGACTACGCCGGCGCGACGATCTCAACTACGAAGCAAAAAATCTTTCATCACGGGTGGGAAGCCTGCGCTGACCTAACTACTTGAAGGAAACCAGGGACAGTCAGATAATCACAAATGTGAGTGACGAGAACACTGAAACCATGAATGGCAAACGCCCTTTCGAGGAAAGGGTTTTCGCTCGCTTTGACGCTTTGGATTCGGCGATGCGAAACACCGATTCGCGCCTGCAGAAACTTGAGATTCGGGCTTACGACACTAAGCCAATCTGGGAACAAGCTCTGAAAGAGATTGTCGAAACCAGACGCGAATTGTCTAAACGTTTAGATCGGATCGAGGCGATCGCGCATGAAACCCGCGCTGATCTGCGAGATGCCGAAGATCGTCTTAATAAGATAGAACCTAAACCTGGCCAATAAACCCTCGCAGCCTTACTTTTCGCCAATTCGGATGAAGAAGAATTACGACTTTTCCAAAGCAGTATTGATTAATCAAGCATCGTTAGTTCGGAGGCGCTTCAAACCACAATGTCGCCAGCGGCGGCAACGTGACCAGGGCTGAAAACAGCTGGCCGTGAATTGGTTCCTCTTCAGCCTTGATCGACTTCGGCATTTTCACTCCGCTCCCACCATAAACTTCGGCGTCGGTGTTCGCGAGCAATCGATAGATTCCCTTCCGCGGGAGACCGAGGCGATGGTTCTCACGCAGCACCGGCGCAAAGTTGCTGACGCAAATCAGCCCGCGACCTGTTGCTGGTGACCGCCGAATAAACGAGACGATATTTTCCGGCGCGTTGTTCGCGTCAATCCACTGAAACCCCGCCGGCTCGCCGTCTGCTTCCCACAGGGAGTTCTTTTTCTGGTAGATGCGGTTGAGATCGCCAATTAGACTCTGTATCCCACGGTGCGCCGGGTCTTCCAGCAGATGCCAGTCAAGACTTTCGGTTTCGTTCCACTCGCGCCACTGCCCAAACTCCCCACCCATGAACAACAACTTCTTTCCCGGGTGCGCCCACATATAGGCGAAAAGCGCGCGCAGGTTGGCAAACTTCTGCGCGGCATCCCCCGGCATCTTGTTCAGCAGCGAGCCCTTCATGTGTACAACTTCATCGTGCGACAGCGGCAGAATAAAGTTTTCACTCCACGCGTAGAGCAAACCA
>JBGQJH010000151.1:0-6384 GCA_041498935.1 Pyrinomonadaceae bacterium
ACTCCGGCGCCCGGCTTTGGCGGAGCGCCACGCACAGGCGCGCCCGGAGGCGGCCGACGAAACTAAGCTGGGAGCGCCAGGCATCTTGCCTGCCTGCTGCGTGGCCACGAACGTTGAGGCAGACAAGATGTCTGCGCTCCCCGGGGTGAGACGGAGAATAAATGTCAACAGCACTTATATCTGAATTACAAACATTGCCGGTCAGTGTTGCCGCCCTCGCGCAGCAGCCAGAGGCACGTTCCGTAATTCAGTTGGACCACATTCATAAGACGTACACGATGGGCGACGTCGATGTGCATGCGCTGCGGGGCGTCTCGCTCACCATCAAAGCAGGCGAGTTCGTGGCAATCATGGGTGCATCGGGTTCTGGCAAATCGACAATGATGAACATCATTGGCTGCCTGGATCGCCCTACTCGAGGCACTTACATTCTTGACGGCCAGGATGTCTCAGAACTGTCCAAAGATGAACGAGCCGACATTCGCTGCCAAAAGATTGGCTTTATCTTTCAGGGCTTTAATCTGCTCGCGCGCACGTCTGCTTTGGAGAACGTCGAATTGCCGATGCTCTACGCGGGTGTCCCAACCGCTCAGCGCGATCAGCGTGCGATGAAAGCGCTGGCCGCGGTCGGACTTGCCGGCCGCGAGCAGAACCATCCCAATCAGTTGTCCGGAGGGCAGCAGCAACGCGTTGCCGTGGCGCGCTCTCTGGTCAACGACCCGGCGCTGATTCTGGCGGACGAGCCAACCGGTAATCTCGACTCGCGCACTTCGGTCGAGGTGATGGAGATTTTCCAAAGACTGAATCGCGAGCGAGGCATCACGCTGGTTCTCGTAACGCACGAACATGACATTGCCCAATATGCACGGCGCGTTATCGTTTTCAACGACGGAAAAATCAAGAAGGATTACCAGATCGAAAACCCGTCCGATGCGGCGGAGGAGTTGAGGAATCTGCCTCCCGTGATCGAGGACGAAGATGAAGACTAGATATCCACAGATTTCGCAGATTACACAGACAGTAACAACAAGAGGGGCGTCTGTGGGCTGCAAGGAATATCAGACGGACGCGTCTCAGGCGTGTCTACAACGTCTGTGTAATCTGCGAAATCTGCGGAGAAATTCCGTCCGGGAAATCAAATGAACTTAGTAATGATCATCCGCGTGGCGTTTCGCGCTCTGGTTCGTAACAAGATGCGCGCCATGCTGACTATGCTCGGCATCATCATTGGTGTTTCCGCGGTCATTGCCATGGTCAGTATCGGACAGGGAGCGCAAGCCTCCGTCCAGGCGCAGATCGAAAGTATTGGCACAAATCTCCTTTTCGTCAGCGCTGGCGCTCAGAACGTGGGCGGCGTGCGCAGTGGCACAGGTGACAGCGGCACCAACACGCTCACTGTCGAAGACCTTGACGCAATCAAACGCGAGGTGCCGAGTGTGGCGATGGTGACCCCGGCGGTTAACGCTCGATCGCAACTAGTATCAGGGAACACGAACTGGAACACGTCCGTTCAGGGCGTCAGCGAACAGTATCCCGAGATTCGCAAATGGACCGTTCAGAGTGGCAGCTTCTTTACCGACGCTGACGTGCGCACGGCGGGACGTGTGATCGTGGTTGGACAAACTATCGCGGACAACCTTTTTTCCGGAATGGATCCGGTTGGGCAGACACTACGCGTAGCGAATCTGCCGTTCCGCGTTGTTGGCGTGATGGCGCGCAAGGGACAGGACCAGCAGGGACGCGACCAAGACGATATCGCTTTCGCTCCTTACACCACCGTGCAAAAGAAAGTCCTCGGCAGCCCGCGGTTGCAAATAGCCTACGCCTCGGCAATTTCTCAAGACGCGACTTACACGGCCCAGGAGCAAATCACTGACCTGTTGCGACAGCGGCATAAACTAACCGCAAACGAGCCCAACGATTTTACGGTCCGCAACATGACGGATATTGCCGAAGCGGCAAACGAGACCAACAACACCATGACGATCCTGTTGGCCTGCATCGCCAGCGTTTCCCTGCTGGTGGGCGGCATCGGGATTATGAACATCATGCTTGTGTCTGTGACTGAGCGGACGCGTGAAATCGGCATTCGCATGGCCATTGGGGCGCGTTCTTCGGCGGTGCGCAGTCAGTTTTTGATCGAGTCGATTGTGCTCAGTCTAATGGGAGGCTCCATCGGTATTGTGTTGGGCGTCATCGTTTCCGTGGCGATTCCTAAACTGCTGGGCTGGCCCACGCTCATTTCCAGCCTGGCAATCATTGGTTCAGTAATCTTCTCGGCGGCCGTGGGAATCTTCTTCGGGTACTATCCAGCACGCAAGGCCGCCGCGCTCGATCCAATCGAAGCCCTCCGTTACGAATAATCCTAGACAATAAGTTGAAGCAGCCGGTCGCTGGCGCTTCCGGTTCTGACAGGAAACTCGCTTGTGGGGAACTGAGACTGCTTTAAGTTTTCAGTCACGGGCAACTCAAACCCCGCTCGCCGCTATCGAAGGGTAGCGAATGCATTTGGCAAAAAGTGCTTGACAGTTCCAGTGGTCCTACTTTATACAAGAACGCTCGCGCGATAACGCGATAACGCAGCGCGACGGAGAAGAGCAAATGTTGACGAGCTTAATTAACAAACCACACACCGCCAGACGGCCCTCCGGTATCACCATGCCGTGCGTCGTCGTGTGCGGCAGTCTGGGCTCGTCACCTGTCTATAGCTTAGGCGGCAAACTCGGACAAGCAGCGACGAACTTCATAGATAGCCGTCGTATCAGGCATTAATTCGCGGGAGCGGACTCCCGCTCCCAAATCTCAAAGCAAAAATCCAGAGACTTGTTAGGAGCGGGCAGCTTCCCTGTGAGGCTTAAAGCCCGCTCCTTTAGTTTTTTGACAATCGAAGTATCTTTTTTGCGAAAAACTCCACGCGTGCCTGCGCGTTGGAGTCTTTGGATGAAGGCAGAGAGCCTTCCGGATGGCAACGCCGTTAGCTTTGCGAGAGTCCACCGGCGTCGCCATCCTCAGGAGAAGTGTGCCTCGAAGTGTACCGGTACCCCACGCGGGCTGCCCGCGCGGGGACCCCGCTCTTCCTGGGCCCATCTCTCTGCCTTCATCTGTTTTTTAACATAAAGCGATCTCAAATCTGAAATTTGAAATCTCAAATTGATTTGGCATGTGTGGCTGAGCAGCAAAAGCACCTGACTGTAGATCAGGCGTCCTCAAGTGGCTTCGTAGGTGCGAGTCCTACCACATGCACCAATTGAGTCTGGAGTCGTGAGTCTGGAGTCGTGAGTCCGCGCGTTCATGGACTTTGGACTCTTGACTTCCGACTCTCGACTCCAATTCAGGGATGTAGGCTAACCGGAAAACCATCGGTCTCCAAAATCGAGATTCTCGGTTCAAATCCGAGCGTCCCTGCCAACCTTTACGGAAGGCCCGACAGTAGAGTGAGTCAAACAGTCTTGAAAACTGTGGCGGCTAGACCGTGTAGGGTTCGACTCCCTAGCCTTCCGCCATTTGGAAAGGATGAAGGATGAAGGATGAGGGATGAACGGACAGACTGGGCTGACACAAATTCATCCTTCCGCCTTCATCCTTGCCTTCGGAGGCGTCGCCTAACGGTATGGCAGCGGTTTGCTAAATCGCCGCGCACGTCGCGTGCAGGTTCGACTCCTGTCGCCTCCGCCAGTTCGAAAGGATGAAGGATGAAACAGGCTGAGTAGCGTTGATTTCATCCTTCCGCCTTCCTAATTCATCTTTGCCTTTGGACCTGTAGCTCAGCGGAATGAGAGCGCAACTCTGCGAAGGTTGAGGTCGCACGTTCGAATCGTGCCAGGTCCACCAATCAAGGGATGAAGGATGAGGGATGAAGGATGAAAATAGCGATTGGGGTTGTTCGTTCATCCCTCCGCCCTCATCCTTCATCCTTGCTTTTGCCGGCGTAGCCCAACAGGCAGGAGGCGCTAGTCTTAGGAACTAGACAGTGTGGGTTCGAATCCCTCCGCCGGTACCACCAACCAGTCCAAAGTCCAACGTCCAAAGTTAACGAGTCGGTCGCAGACATTGGACGTTGGACGTTGGACTTGCGACTTTTCTTCATTTTTGGGGATGAACGCGAAATGGAAAGCGGGTTGACCTTCAATCAACTGATTTGCGAGTTCGAGTCTCGTCATCCCTGCCAAGTCGAAAGGATGAAATAGTCGGAACCACCTGCGTGAGCGGGTGGCCTGGAATAGTCCGGCCGCCCCCTCACGGAGGCGGTTCTGACAAGACTTCATCCTTGCTCTTTGTGGGTCGTAGCTCAAACGGGCAGAGCACCGCACTGTGAATCCGGACCGTGAGGGTTCAACTCCCTTCGGCCCACCCCAACTTCAAAACGAAAGGAGAAACATCAATGACGCTTATCAATAACCACGGAGGAGGTAACCAAACATGAAATGAACAATCCGCTGCCACCAGCAGCTTAGAAAGGAAAGTAGTAATGAGCGAAGAAATAACTGAGCGGTACTATGTGCGACGCCGCGAGTTCCTCAACGAAGATCCGGACTTGCCGGCGTTCATCATCGGTATCGTAGAAGACACGCGCGCGATTCCCGACGACGATCCGGAACATTGGGCGAACGGAGAGATAACACTGGATTTGGCCGACTGCACTCGCCGAATCTCGTTCTATTTCAACATGTACAATGCCGCCGAACGGGCAAAGAGTCTGCGGAAGATCTCGCTGATCGCCGAAGTTGTAAACGCTGTGCGCGAGGCAATCGCTTCGGAAGTTGAATCGAGAAACGCACGGCCTGTCAAAACGGAGCCTGCAAAAACGGAAGAAAACTCGCGTGCTCAAGGGGCTGTAGCTTAGTTGGTCGAAAGCGCTGCACTGTCGATGCAGAGATCGCGAGTTCAAATCTCGTCAGTCCCGCCAACTCGAAAGGATGAAGGATGAGGGATGAAGGATGAACAAAGCCGGTGACGCAACTCGCCTTAATCCTTCATCCCTCCGCCTTCATCCTTTATGTTGCGTCAGTAGCCAAATGGCTCAAGGCACCTGCCTCTTAAGCAGGGGATTGTGAGTTCGAGTCTCACCTGGCGCACCACAAAATTTCGGATTTCGGATTGCGAATTGCGGATTTATCGGAATCTTCGACCCGAGGTCCGCACGTTCAAATCCGCAATCCGAATTCCGCAATCCGAAATTCTTTATTATTCTTAGAAAGGAGGAAGCACGATGCCATACGAAAAGCTGCCCATCGGCGGCGCCCGCAGCGAAATTCTGTCCTGGGCCAATCACGCGTTCAGCATAGAAGAGCAATCGATGCTGCGTAACGTCTCGCGCTTGCCATGTTTGTTCAAGCACGTCGCGCTGATGCCCGACGCCCACCTGGGCAAAGGCAGCATGGTTGGCTCGGTCATTGCGACGAAAGAAGCGGTGATTCCGGCCACCGTCGGCGTGGATATCGGCTGCGGCATGATGGCCGTGAAGACGCCATTCAAGAGCGGCATTCTCGACGGCAAGCTTAAGGAGTTACGCTCTAAAATTGAAGAAGCGATTCCAGTCGGCTTCAACGCTTACGACGAGTCAGTTGACGAATCCTCTTACTGGAACGGCTGGAAGGATTTCAACGAGCTGCACGTAGGCGTACGCGATCGCAAGGCGAAAGCGATGAAGCAACTGGGCACGCTCGGCGGCGGCAACCACTTCATCGAAGTTTGTCTCGACACGGAAAACTCCGTTTGGTTGATGCTGCATTCCGGCTCGCGCAACATCGGCAAGGAACTGGCTGAGCGTCACATCTCGACCGCAAAGGGACTGTGGCAGTTGTCGGAACTTCCGGCCCCCGATCTTGCTTACTTCATTCAGGGCACCCCGGAATTCGCAGCGTACTGGAAAGACCTGAAGTGGGCGCAAACCTACGCCATGAAAAATCGCGAGATCATGATGATCCGTCTGTTGCAGGTCTTCAACAAGATGTTCAATCATCGTCAGGCCTTCAAGCCTGAGCTCACGGTCAACTGCCATCACAACTACGTCGCACTTGAGCAGCATTACGGCGAAAAGGTTTTCGTCACGCGCAAAGGCGCAATCAATGCGGCGGAGGGTGTGTACGGCATTATTCCCGGCTCGATGGGCGCGAAGTCGTTCATCGTCCAGGGACGCGGCCTGGCAGAGAGTTTCAACTCCTGCTCTCACGGCGCGGGGCGTAAGCTCTCGCGCACCGCCGCCAAACGGTCTTTCAGCGAAGCCGATTTGGCGCGGCAAACTCAAGGTGTCGAGTGTCGAAAAGACAAGGGCGTGCTGGATGAAATTCCCGGCGCTTACAAGGACATCAAACAGGTAATGAGAAACCAGAAGGATCTGGTCAAGATCGTTGCCGAGATCAAGCAGGTGGTTTGTGTGAAAGG
>JBGQJH010000152.1:0-6341 GCA_041498935.1 Pyrinomonadaceae bacterium
ACCGCGGCGTAGAAATGCTCCGGAAAGTGGGCCTTGAGATACGCAGTCTGGAATGCCAGGAAGGCATACGCGACGGCGTGACTCCGAGGGAAACCATAATCGGAAAACTTTGCCATCAACGAAAATATCTTTTCGGCTTTATCCTTCTTGATGCCTCTCTCGACCGCGCCGTCGATGAACTTCCGCTCATGTAAGGCCATTTCCTCGCGCTTCTTCTTACCCATGGCTCGGCGCATCAGGTCGGCCTCGCTGAGCGTGTAGCCCGCAAGCTTCTGCGCCAACTGCATAATCTGTTCCTGATAAACCAGAACCCCAAAAGTGTTGTTCAGGATCTCCTTCATCTCCGGAACCAAATACCGCACCGTCTTCAGCCCGCGATGACGCTGAATGAACTCCTCGACCATCCCACCGTCCAGCGGTCCAGGCCGGTAAAGCGCATTCAAAGCGGAAAGGTCTTCGACGTCCTTAGGCTTAAGCTTCCTGCATATTTCCTGCATGCCTGAAGATTCGAACTGAAACACCGCATCCGTGCGCCCTTCCCCAAAAACCGCCATGGTCTTTTCATCGTTAAGCGCTATATCAGCCCAGTTAATCTCGGCGCCAAGCAGCTGCTTAATGCTGATTAAGCAGTCGTTTATAACCGTTAAGGCGGTAAGCGCTAAAAAATCCATCTTAAGCATGCCCGTCTTCTCAAGATCGGACATGACATACTGCGTGGTGAGTTCTTCCTTTCCTGAGACCGCGATCGGAATCAACTCCTGCAAGGGAACGGGAGAGATTACGACGCCTGCCGCGTGTACGGACGAATGCCGCGCGCAGCCTTCCAGGCGTTGGGCGATCTCCATCAACTCCTTAACACTGGGGTTGGTTTCAATCTCCTTTCTCAACTCCGGAACCTGTTCCAGCGCCTGCGTCAGGCTCACGTTCCTGCCGCGGACCGGCGGGGGTATCATCTTCGCGATTCGTTCGACTTCGGCGTAGGGCATCTCGAGAGCGCGACCCACGTCTTTGATTGCTGCCCGGGACGCAAGAGTGCCGAAAGTGATGATCTGACAGACGGAGTCACGGCCATAAAGATCAGCGACGTGATTGATGACGTCCCCGCGCCCTCTGACGCAAAAATCGATGTCGATGTCTGGCAGGGATATTCTTCCGGGGTTAAGGAAACGCTCGAAGATGAGGTCATACTGTAAAGGATCTACATCAGTTATTTGGAGGCAGTAGGCAACGAGAGAACCGGCTGACGAGCCGCGACCCGGACCGACTGGAATTGCGTGTTCCCTGGCGTAACGAACAAAGTCCCAAACGATCAGAAAGTATCCTGCGAAACCCATCTGCTTGATCATCGCGATCTCACCAGCGAGACGGGTCTGATAATCGGGGAGAGGGTGTCTCAGTTTACCCCGAGACTGTTGCCGTTCCCAGACGCGTTGGCGCCGACGCTCGAACCCCTCCCTCACCACTTTCTCGAAATAATCATCCGGCGATGCGGCTTCGCCATCAGGTATGGGATAGTTGGGAAGATGGTTGATGTTTTCCGGCAGTTTCAGATCGCATCTTTCCGCAATCTCCACCGTGCGCGACAGAGCATCTGGCAATTCACTGCCGAATATCCGCCACATCTCTTCTGGCGAACGAACATAAAAATTTGGGCTGGCGTAACGAAGACGATTAGTGTCCGTAACTGTCTTGCCGGAGCCGATACAAAGCAGCACGTCGTGTGCGCGCGCATCCTCGGGAGTCAGATAGTGGGCATCATTGGTGGCAACGAGGGGCACGCCGGTTCGACGTGAAAGCTCTACCAGCGGCTTGCGAATTCTTTGTTGCGCCTCAAGTCCGTGCTCCTGAATCTCCAGGAAGTAGTTTCCCTTCCCCATTATCTCCTCGAATTCAACTGCGGCGGCCGCGGCCTCGTCACCCTTTTCGCGCGCCAACATTGCCGAAGGCACGCCAGACAGGCAGGCCGACAGCGCGATAAGCCCCTTCGAGTGTTCGGCAAGCAGTTCTTTATCGATTCGAGGCTTGTAGTAGAAGCCTTCGGTATAAGCCTTCGAGGTCAGACGAACGAGGTTGCGATATCCGTCCAGGTCTCTTGCCAGAAGGATCAGATGAAAGTTTGCCTTCTCTCCCGGCGCCGAAGCCGCTCGATCCTTTCTGCTGCCGCGCGTGATGTAGGTCTCACAACCGATTATCGGTTTCACGCCGGCGCTTTTCATCGCGTTGTAAAAAGAGATGGCGCCAAACATGTTGCCATGATCAGTCATGGCACACGCCGTCATGCCAAGTTCCTCAGTCCGTTTGGCAAGTGGCTTAATCTGAATTGCGCCGTCTAAAAGGCTGTAATCGGTGTGCAGGTGGAGATGTGCAAATCTTTGGTCCGGCATAACAGTGATGAAAAACTAGCTACCTATCTGGCAACAGGCAGAACAGGAATAAACTTTGATTGCTTCGGCGAGTGGCACTATAGCATGGTCATTCGCAACGCTGGCCGGCGCATTTCGCCGCTGGAAACGCGGAACCGCTAATAACCCAATTAAAGTCACAAACTTCGAGCCGCTGCAAAGAAATGTTTCAAAAGCGAGTTTAAGAAACGAACCAGGACATCATTCCCATTCAATCGTGCTGGGTGGCTTGGAACTTATGTCATAGACGACTCGATTAATTCCGCGAATCTCGGAAATGATTCGCGACGACACCCGCGCGAGTAAATCGTGTGGCAGTCTTGCCCAATCGGCCGTCATCCCGTCGACACTCGTTACCGCCCTGATGGCCACCACCTTTTCATAGGTGCGTTCGTCGCCCATCACTCCAACCGTGGAAACTGGTAACAACACCGGAAAAGCCTGCCACACCGAATCATAGAGATTTGCTGATCGGAGTTCTTCGTCGAGAATTCGGTCGGCCGCCTGGAGCAGCCGCACTCGTTCTTCAGTTACTTCACCTATGATCCGCACTGCCAAACCGGGGCCGGGGAATGGATGTCTCGTAAGTATTTCTTCGGGAACTCCCAGTTCCCTGCCAATCAGCCTTACTTCATCCTTGAACAATTCCCTCAGCGGCTCGATCAACTTCAAGTTCATCTTCGCCGGTAATCCGCCGACATTATGGTGGCTCTTTATAACCGCGGAAGGGCCGCGTACTGACACTGATTCAATAACGTCGGGATACAACGTGCCCTGGACGAGAAATGCCACATCACCCAACCGTTTGGCTTCTCTCTCAAAAACGTCGATAAAAACTTTCCCTATTGTCTTCCGTTTCTCTTCCGGCTCAGTTACGCCTTTCAGCGCCTTCAGAAAAACTTCGCCAGCTCGCACACCGGCGAGGTTCAGTTTCGTTTGCTGCTTGAGCAGCGCCAGCGTCGACTCAAATTCGCCGTCCCGCAAGAGGCCATTGTCAACGAAGATACACGTCTGGCGTGCGCCCATGGCTCGATGCACGAGAGCTGCCGCCACGGTGGAGTCAACCCCTCCTGACAGTCCGCAAACTACTCTGCCCTCACCAACATCTTCGCGAATGCGGTTGGTCTGTTCTTCAATGACCGCTTTCGGAGACCAATCACCGCGGCACCTACAAATCGCAAACAGAAAGTTTCGAATTACCTGGGCGCCGAGTGGCGTATGCGCGACTTCAGGATGAAACTGCACGCCATATACCCGGCGGTCGGTATCTTCAATTGCGTTGAGCGCGTCATCCGTGAGAGCGGTGACGCGAAAACCGGCCGGCACTGCCGTCACCTGGTCGCCGTGACTCATCCAAACGTCCATCGCCGCAGGCAGGCCCTTGAACAAACAACTATTCTCGTCAACAACCTTCAGCCTTGCATAACCAAACTCGCGATTGGGCGAAGCCTTAACTTCGCCACCCATGTCGAAGGCAAGAATCTGCAAGCCGTAGCAGATGCCGAGTACCGGGCATTTGATTGATTGCAGCAGTTTCGAGTCAGGCCGTGGCGCGCCGTCCTGGTAAACCGAAGCCGGACTGCCGGACAAAATGAGCCCCCTTGGCTGGCGAGCGGCAATTCTTTCGCTGGGTGTGTTGAAGGGCAGAATTTCGCAATAGACACCCGCCTCACGAACGCGGCGAGCTATCAGCTGAGTGTATTGCGATCCAAAGTCAAGTATTATGACGGTTTCGTGTTTTGTTTCCGGTATCAAAAAAGAAGACCTCTAGCCACTCTTAATGCGTCAAAACAGGTTAGAGTGAAATGATGAACTGTGGATTATACGTTTGGATTTGAATAACTCAAGAAGCGCGGGTGACCGGCAATCGATTTGTTGAAGCAAATGTTGATACTCACTAAGAACTGGAGCAAAGCAGCCGTCTTTGCCGGCATGTTGGGCATTGTTCTGTTAACCTGGATCGCGGCCGGCTTTGCGCAAACCAATAGCCACCCCGATGCTGAGTCAACCTCGATCCGCAAGGTAGATCTCTTGCAACCCTTGACGCTCAGTTGGCGATACGACTCGAATCTGACTCTGAATCTGACGCCGGCTTCCGATGCTGAGCGCGTCTACCTGCCGCTGGCGGGCGGCACGATTGTCTCCCTCATGGCAACTAGTGGACAGCTTAACTGGCGCTCGGAGATGGGTGGAGAACTTTCCGCTTCTCCCGTTGCCGACCAGCGTGCCGTTTACGTGGCATCAGAAACTGGGAAACCTGAAAGCGGCGCCCGCCGCGCTACCGGGGCCCTGCGAGCACTTGGTCGTGAGGGCGGTGTAACACAATGGATGCGCACTCTCGCGATGCCTCTGCGCGGAGCTTTGACGCTGGGCAACGGCAAACTTTTTGCGGGCGGCGGTGACGGGAAAATATATGCATTCGACAGCAATAATGGCGAGGCGCGCTGGTCTTATGACTACGGGCAACCATTCAACTCTCAACCGGTTGTCTCGGGTTCGCGCGTCTACATCGGCAGCGAAGACGGCAATTTGCTTGTGCTTGACGAAGCCACAGGCAAATTGCTTTGGCATTATCGAACCAAAGGTGCCGTGCGCGGGCCAGTGGCTAATGGATCCGACATCGTTTATTTCGGCTCCGGCGACGGTTATGTTTACGCCGTAAACGCTACGAGTGGGCGCTTGATCTGGCGTAAGCGAACCGGCGCCGGCGTGCAGGCAGTCGTTCGTGCGGGTGGGGAGTTGCTGGTAGCATCGCTGGACAATTTTGTTTACAAGTTTTCGTTAGCCGGGGCGCGCCTTTGGAAGCGCCGGCTTCCCGGAAGAATATCCTCGCAACCACTTGTGACGCATGAGGCCGCACTGTCTATGCCGCTTTCGAGTTTCGCCGCGGTTGTGCTCGACCTTCGCGATGGACGCCAGGTCAATTTGCTTCCCGTAGGTGAGGAAATTACTACATCGGCTTCGCCGATTGCGGTTGGCGACGTCGTGCTGCTCACAACTGAGCACGGACTACTCGCTTTCGCGCAACCTCGCGAAACGCCACTGCTGAAAAAATAAACATTGACTCGGAACGGGAAGACTTGCGGTCGACATCAGGGAAGCCGCTAACGTGGCTCTACCTGAACGTTAGCTTCACTAACTTCAGGCCGGCGGTGAAACATGCCAAATACGCGCGCGAGCAATCCGTGGAGAATGTATCCGATGACCAGCGCCAGCAGGACGTAGCGAGAATAGAGAAAGATGAGCATGCCCACGGCCACGGCGAGAATAATCGTGCGCATGCTGCGACTGCGCGTACCAACAGTTTTGAAACTCGAAAACCTGAGAGTGCTAACCATTAGCACACTTAAGACTCCAACCACGGCCATCAGCAGAATGGAATAAATCTGGGCGCGCTCTGCTCCGAATCTCACCAACGGGACCGGCGCTAAGTGGATAATAGCCGCTATCAGGCAACCGGCAACCGGGATAGGCAAGCCCACAAAACTCTTCTTATCCATCTTGATCGTGCCTTCGGCCAGAATGCGCGGGCGCGAAGCCTGAACGTTAAAGCGCGCAAGGCGAAACGCGCCGCACATCAGGTACATGAAAGACAGAAACCACGCCAAGCTGTGCAAACCACTTCCCTCTTCAAGGGTGGCGCCGTATCCCCAGACATATACCAGCACGGCAGGTGCGAGACCAAAGGTCACAATATCCGCCATAGAATCCAGCTGGACACCGATCTCGGTAGTCGTTTTAGTCATGCGTGCAAGCCGGCCGTCAAGCATGTCAAAGAGGAGTGCCCAACCGATGGCTTTGGCGGCATTATCAAGATAGGCAGAGGCTTGCAGAAGATCAGTATGGGTGCCATTTCCGACAAACTGGAAACCACGCACCGCAGCCATCACGGCATAGAAGCCCATGCCGATATTGGCCGCGGTGAAAACGGACGGAATC
>JBGQJH010000153.1:0-6333 GCA_041498935.1 Pyrinomonadaceae bacterium
ACGAAGGCTTTCAGTTTCTGCTGTGCAATCTCATCCCGAACAGTTCGCTCGAAGGCTTCTACGTCTCCGTAACGGGCCGTGACTGATTCCCGGTAACGTTGCATGCCTACAAACTGACCGGAGCCATCTGAAAACTGCTTGAAGAGCTTCTCGCGAACTTCAGCGTCGCTCGCCGCGAGCCCAAGTCGGGTAGCCTCCTGGGCAACCACGCGATCGCGAATCAATCCGTCAACAAAGCGTTTGTAGCCGCCCAGCTGCGCCATGCTTACCCGGCCGCCAAACATTTGCATGTAGTTGTCTTTGAGTTGAGCAACCGAGGCAACGGTGATCTCTTCGCTTCCGACCCTGGCCACCACCTCGGTGTTCTTACTGGGTTCTACGTTATTACTATTTCGTCCGGGACCGTAGAAGACAATCAAACTTACGGCCATTAAGAGTACAAACCCTAAGATTATGAAGCGGCGGGTGTGTTCCAGCCGCGATAGTAGTTTGAGCATTATTATTACCTCTCCAGCAAGTGGCGGATTGTAAAGGAGACGGAGTGAGCGTGCAACCGGCCCCATGTTTAGAGTTCAACCTTTAGGTTGCTCTTTTCAAAATCAGCAAGCTAAAGCCCATACTCTGAACCAGGTCCGATTGCCGCTTTCCGAACCGGATGGTATTTTACTGTCACGAATGAACTCGATTGGCAACTCTGCGGGCCTATGGATCGGCTTTTCCCTCTTCATCCTCTTCATGCTGAGTCTGGACCTCGGACTCTTCAACCGTAAAGCTCACGCAATCAAATATCGCGAAGCCACGCTCTGGAGCGCCATTTGGATCACGCTGGCAGTGATCTTTGCGGGCATTGTCTTCTGGTATCAGGGGACCGATCTGGGCCTCAAGTTCCTTACCGGATACGTGATAGAACTCTCGCTGTCCGTTGACAACCTCTTTGTCTTTATTTTGATTTTTTCTTTTTTTAAGGTGCCTGCGAAGGTGCAGCATCGCGTGCTCTTCTGGGGCGTCCTGGGAGCGCTGGTGATGCGTCTCACGATGATCTTCATCGGCGCCGCCCTGATTAATCGCTTCCACTGGATCATTTATGGCTTCGGCGCATTTCTTATCTACACCGGCATCAAGATGTTTCGGCAGGAAGATACCGATATCCAGCCTGAAGAAAATCCGGTAGTGCGCGTGGTTACGCGTTACATACCCATCACTCGGCACTTCGAAGGCAAGAAATTTTTCACGCGGGTTGAGGGCAGGCTCATGGGAACATTACTGCTGCTGGTGCTGGTGATCGTCGAAGTTACCGATCTGGTTTTTGCGGTTGATTCAATTCCCGCGATCTTTGCCATCACCACCAATACCTTCATTATTTACACTTCAAACGTCTTCGCCATCCTCGGGCTTCGCTCCATGTACTTCTTATTAGCCGGCGTGGTGGAGAAGTTTCAATATCTGAGAATGGGGCTGGCGATCGTGCTCACTTTTATCGGCGTCAAAATGCTGATTGAGGCATTCCACATCGTGATTCCGGTCCGGGTTTCGCTGGTTGTGGTCGCTACGGTGCTGCTCGCCTCGGTAGCCGCCTCGATTCTTTGGCCGAAGGAAGCCGAGATGGATATCGACGTCGACCTGCCTGAAGATTTCGACTCGCCTTTCGAGGACGATCCGGCTGAAAAGCAACCCTAGATCACCCGCAAACGCCTGGTGGCTCGCAAACGGAGAGGCTTGAACGTGCTCTCGTGGCTGTGCTAGATTCGGTTTGGTGTGGTTGCCGTAAACCGCCGCGAGGTGATACGGAGTGAGTTTCGCTGTACACGGCTGCCTGACTTCATGCCTAACAAACTACTAGTCAGTTGCCTGGACGAGCCGAATTGACTAGCGCGCGCGTTTCGTGATTTGCAGTTGCCCCCTCAATCGTTCACCCCAACCGGGCTGCCCGGCCGGGGATCCCGGCGTAAATAACTTCAAGAAGAATGATTAAAAAAACCAGTCGTTTTGTTTTTGATTGGTGGGTAGTACAGAAGCGCATCGTCTACCTCATCGTCACCGTCGTCATCCTTTGTGGACTGGCTGCGGGCGGCGCGCTCTACGTTTGGAAATATGGTAACCCGCTGAGAAATGTTGGCACGAACCCGAAGCCGCTATCCGGCGCGCGCTTCATTTCATTTGAAGGAGACGTGCGCGTCATACGCTCGGCCACACGCGAGACTATCGTTCCCGGCAGCGACACCGAACTTTATCCCGGCGATACCGTGCAGACCCAGGCCAGCGGGCGCGCCCGGATCAGCATGGCCGACGGCTCGACTCTTGTCGTTCGGCCAAACAGCACAATTATCGTTCGCGACAACGCCAGCGACGACGATGGCAAGAAAACAAACGTACACGTAGTCGTGGATAGCGGGCAGATGTACGTGCGCACAGAGCAACAACCAGAAGGAACGAACAACGTAGTCGAGACGCCGAAGACCAAGAACCAACTTGGCGCGGAGACTGGAGCGAGTTTCGGCGTCAACCCGGAGGGCACGGAGGAGATTCGCGTTAACGCCGGCGCGATCCAGACGACCAGTCAAACCGGCGACAAGACAACGCTACATGGCGGCGACTATGTGTCTGTTAATCCTTCGGGAACAATCTCCCGGCCACAGAAACTCTTGGAAGTTCCCCTGGCGTCGGAGCCGCGTGATCTGGAAAAAGTTTTTGTGAGCGGAAATGGTTCGGCTAACATCTCTTTGAAGTGGCAGCGCCCACAGTCGGGGATTGCCGCTTTCTATCGCGTAGAGGTGGCCACATCTCCGTTCTTCGTTGCCGACGGCAAAGTAATCGAACGCGATCAATTAGCCTCAACTGAATTCACGGCCAACGACCTGCGGCCGGGTGTTTACTTTTGGCGGGTGCGCGCAACCGCGCCGACCGGACAAACCAGCGACTGGTGTGATCCCCGGAAGTTCATCATCGCCCTTCGAGGCAGCGGCTCGCGCGTTTCGGTTTCGGAGCTTGCGGCGGAGTTGTTGGGCGGCAAACTCTACCTGATTCGTGGACGTTCGGAGCCTGGGACGACCATTCGCGTTGCCGGGCGCGAGACCATCGTACCCCCCGAGGGCGTCTTCCAACTTCAAATCACTGCGCCGCCCGGTACGCAGGAGATCAACATCGAAGCAGAAGATCCGCGCGGGAATAGCACACCGTATCGCCTGTCGCTCTCGGCGCACCCGGGTCGCGAAAAAACTGAGTCCGGCAGACTTTAAGTTTGGCGAAGCATTCATCCAGGACAGCAACGGGATTCCTATTGTTTCAATGTCACGCCACGTAATACTTCTAACCGACGCCCATGAAGCGCCAGCTTACGAGCTGATCGAAGCCTTGCGTCTGGCCGGTGTGAAAACCCTGATCGAAGGGCTACGCGAAGCTGAGGTCGAAGCATCCATGAGCCAGCGTAACCACGAAAATATGGGCGAAACGTGGGAACAAGCGCCAATCGCGGTTCTTTACGAAGTGGTTACCGGGGCCGACATGGTCGAACTACACGCGGCGATCGAGCATGCGACAAATTCCTGGCCAGGCACACCGCTGGTTGCCTGTCGCCGACAGTTGAGCAGGTTTCACGGGCAGAGTTGGCGCAGCCTCGATGGGGCGACCTTGAAGCGTCTGGGCTTCCGCGCGATTGCCGATAAGGCCGCCCAGTTGCCTGCCATCCTGCACGAAATTGAGGGCCACGGAGTTACCGGCGAATTAAGACTGCCTGACATTGTTAGTCCGCCTTCGAGTGGTGCAGCCAGTTCTCTTCCCGAGAGAATGAAACCAAGTAGCGTGCGCGCCGCTTTTGATCTTGTTTCCTCGCTCCACTTCATTGGAGATCAAAACAGTGCCGCGCACACAGCACTCGGCGGGCTAGCTCCGCTCGTCAACGCCGACCGCTGGACCATATATCTCTTCTCGGATCAGAAAGGCCCCAACGCTGCCATCCTTGAACCGATCGCTACCCAAAGACCTGAGGACGCGGTGACCGATCCAGCCGACGATTGGCGTCGGTTCTTGCTGCGAGACGACAACGTCACACCAGGTTCAGAATCGAAGGCTGTCAGACTCGCCGGCGCGGGAATGGGCACGGTGAAGAAAAAGGAGCGCGGGCAACACATCGTGGCAGTGCCCTTGATATGCGGCGAAAGAATTCTCGGCGTGCTCGAAGGAGTGCGGCAGAAACATTCTTTTAGGAAATCGGAGGTGACAATTCTTGATGCGCTCTCTCTGCCCCTCGCCTCCGCGTTGGCAAACGCGGTGCGCATCGGGGAAGCCGAGCGGCTTTCGCAAACCGACGATCTGACGAAACTTCACAACGCGCGCTACCTGCGGCAGTTTCTTCTTAACGAGATCCGGCGAGCGCGCCGCTATGGTTCCAACGTGGCGGCGCTGTTTCTCGATCTTGACGACTTCAAGCGAGTAAACGATGCTCACGGACATCTGGCCGGCTCTCACGTACTGATGGAGATGGCCGCCGTGATTCTCTCTTCCATTCGCGATACCGATGCAGTGGCGCGTTATGGCGGAGACGAATTTGTAATTGTGCTGCCCGACACACAAATAGAACTTGCCGGGACCGTGGCCGAGCGGATCCGGGAAAAGATCGCGCGGCACTATTTTACTGCCGGCAGGAATTTGAAACTTTCCCTGACGGCGAGTTTTGGAGTGGCCACCTTTCCCGTTCATGCCTCCTCGCCGCAACAGCTTATAGCCTGTGCGGACACGGCAATGTATGAAGCAAAGGCTGCGAATAAAAACTGTATTCGCTTTTCGGCGTCGCTGGCTCGAGGGGAAAAGGTTCCGGGCGAAGTGAGCATGCCGGGCGACATCGTGGAAAACGACGACGGAAAAGCTTTTTCTTGATAGCGTAAAGATCGCAGATCAGTTATCTTGGTAGGTTAGGACTGACCCTGTGCTCGAGGGTCGTTGGTGAATGGTAAGTTTCCCAGAGGGTTTGCCCCATTTGAGTAGAGAACCCTTGTCCCGATATTTGTTCTTACTACCTGGGAACGGTAGAACCCACCCGGCCGTTGCTCTCATTTTTACATTCACGGGAAGAGATCAATTAAATGGCTTTCAAATCGATTTTCAGCCTGTTTTCCAGTGATCTTGCAATAGATCTGGGAACAGCAAACACGCTCGTCTATGCAAAAGGACGCGGCATTGTCGTTTCCGAACCTTCGATCGTCGCTATCAACAAAGTCACCAACCAGGTTGAGGCGGTGGGACGAGACGCGAAGGACATGCTGGGGCGCACTCCCGGCAACATCGTCGCTATTCGACCGATGAAGGATGGCGTCATCGCCAACTTCGAAGTCACTGAGAAAATGCTTCAGCACTTCATTCGCAAGGCACACAATGGGAAGACGTGGGTTAGCCCGCGAGTTGTTATCGGCATTCCTTCAGAGATCACGCAGGTCGAACGGCGTGCTGTTGAAGACTCCGCCTATCGCGCTAAGGCCTCGGAAGTTTATCTGGTCGAGGAAGCGATGGCTGCAGCGATCGGCGCCGGACTGCCGATAACTGAACCGCACGGCAACATGGTAGTGGATATTGGTGGCGGCACAACGGACATCGCGGTCATCAGCTTGAGCGGCATAGTCTACTCCCGCGCGGTGCGCGTGGCTGGTAACGAGATGGACGAAGCGATCATCTCCTATATCAAGCGGAAGTATAATCTCCTGATTGGAGAAAGGACCGCCGAGGCGATCAAGATTGAGTTGGGCTCAGCCTATCCGCTGGAGGAGCCGCTGTCTTACGAAGTTCGCGGCCGCAATTTGATCGAGGGAATACCGAAGACGATCACGATGACGGACGAAGAAGTTCGCGAGGCGCTTGCGGACTCTGTTTCCACGATCATTAACGCGGTGCGCGTCGCGCTCGAGCGCACTCCACCAGAACTTTCCGCGGATATCGTGGAGCGTGGCATCGTGTTGACCGGCGGCGGCGCACTGTTGAAGAACCTCGACAAGCGCCTCTCGATTGAAACCGGCTTGCCGGTGTCCCTGGCTGACGATCCGCTGGCGTCAGTGGTGCTGGGTACGGGTAAAATGCTTTCCGACTTCGATCTGCTCAAGCGGGTGAAATGGGAAAACACTATGACCAGCGGGATGTAGAAAAACAGTGAATAGTAAATCGTGAATCGTAAATAGAAACGGCACTTCGCTGGATTCAATCCAGGATTTACGGTTTACCAGTTAGGTCTTAACTATTCACTATTCACCTATTTACCGATTTTATGGCTGCCAATCGCACCCAAAGAGAGATTCGACAGCGCGCGCCTATTTGGCTCGGGATACTGCTGTTGACGAATCTGGTGATCAT
>JBGQJH010000154.1:0-6312 GCA_041498935.1 Pyrinomonadaceae bacterium
AGAACCCGACGCGCAGCGCCCTGGAACAAAATCTCGCCGCGCTGGAAGGCGCGCGCTTTGGATTTGCCTTCGCGTCGGGAATGGCGGCCATTGATGCCACGCTGCGGCTGGTCAAAGCCGGTGAGCACGTGGTCGTTTCCGATAACACTTACGGCGGCACGTTTCGCCTCTTCACGAAGGTGCTCACCAACTACAATCTTGAATTTGATTTCGTGGATACTTCGGACGCGCTCAACGTAGAGGCTGCAATCAAGCCAAACACCAGGATGGTTTTCGTCGAGACGCCGACCAACCCCGTGATGATCGTTACCGATTTGCGCGCGGTCTCCGAGGTAGCGCATCGGGCCGGCGCGCGGGTTGTTTGCGACAATACGTTTATGTCGCCTTACCTCCAGCGTCCGTTGGAGTTTGGCGTCGACATCGTGGTCCATTCAACCACGAAATATCTCAATGGCCACTCCGACGGGATTGGCGGGGCAGTGGTCTTAAACAACGAAGAGGATGCGGCCTGGATTGGCTTCATTCAAAACAGCGCCGGCGCAATTCTCTCGCCCTTCGACTCCTGGCTCGTCATGCGCGGCACCAAGACGCTGGCGCTGCGCATGGAACAACACGACAAGTCGGGCCGCGCGGTGGCAGCATTTCTCGAAGAGCATCCCAAAGTCAGGAAAATTTATTATCCCGGTTCGGCGTCGCGCCCGCAGCACGCTTTGGCTAAGCAACAGCAGCATGGTTTTGGGGGGATGGTTGCTTTTGACGTCGGCTCGCTGGAAGCGGCACGGCTTGTGCTGGAGTCAGTTAAGTTGTGCACACTGGCGGAAAGTCTCGGCGGTGTAGAGACGCTCATCTCGCATCCCGCTACTATGACCCATGCGTCGGTTGACGCTGACAAACGGCAGCGATTGGGTATCAGCGATGGTCTGATAAGAGTCTCTGTCGGGCTCGAAGACACGGATGATATAATTGCCGATCTCGATCAAGCGCTAAATAATATTTGACTCCAGGGGAAGTGACAGCCAAACTGCGAACAGGTTAGAATTCGAATCGAACTTTGCCTTATCCAGAATTGCCTTCACGCGCCTTATGATTGTTGAACTGCACGCAAAATCGGATGTAGGTCGGGTGCGCCGCGGCAACGAGGACAACTTTCTCGTTCTCGAACTCTCCAAACAGCAAACCTGGACGGGAACGGATGGCGCCGCCGCTCCCCAGAACCTGAGCAGCTTTGAACTGGGCGAGAAGGGGCTCGTGCTGGTTGTTTCCGACGGCATGGGCGGCGCTCTCGCCGGCGACGTTGCCAGCCGCATGGCGGTGGATTCCGTGCGGGACACGATCATGGGCAACAATTCCGCAGCCGGATGTGATCAGGACACACCGCTGGTCGACTGTCTCAAGAGCGCCACCGTCTTCGCCAATCTCGCCATTCATCATAAGAGCCAGGAAGACGCGCGTTGCGCGGGCATGGGCGCAACTTTTACCGGCGCCGCCGTCCGTGGTGATCTGCTGGATCTCGTTCAAGTCGGCGACAGCCGCGGTTACATCATCCGCAAGGATCAAATTCGACTCGCCACAAAAGATCAATCATTGGTGCAGCAGCTTGTAGACGTGGGCCAGATCAGCGAGGCTGAAGCCGAGACCCACATGTTTCGCAATGTGATTTTGCAGGCCCTCGGCGCTCAGGGCGACGTTACACCGGTAACAGGCAGGATACGCCTGCGACGGGGTGACATCCTTTTGCTTTGCAGCGACGGTTTATCCGGAAAGTTGCGTGCGGAAGATATTCAAAACATTCTCCGGAGCAATCCCGACCTTTCCAAAGCGTGTGACGAGTTGATTGCTGAAGCCAATAATCGCGGCGGTGAGGATAATATTACCGTTATCCTGGCGCGCTTCGGTGGTGACGAACTGGAAGAACCGGCCAGTGACCGTATCACAATCGAACTGCCTGCGATGGAAGAAGAAGACAAGACCCTCGACGACACCTACGACCCCGACACCGAGCCGCGCTAACCAGATTGTTTCTTATCCAACCAGCGCCCCACACGCGCTTAGGAAGATTTTCCATTTGTCATTTCAAAGTTTTCAACTGTCATCGTCCGCCTAACGGTGGTCCTTCAATGACGATTAGACAATAATGAGAAATGGAAAATCTGATCTGTTTTCCGGTACCAACTCAAACGGCCTACGTTATTCTTTTTCCGGCAGCTCTTTCGCGCGCCAATCATTTCCTTCATCGATACGGCGCACATAGATTGATGAGCCTTCGATGCTTTCCACGCGCACGCGCTCGCCCGCTTCGAGTGGCGACTCGCCCTCAGCCGGGTAAGCCGTCCAGGTAGAACCGAAAACTTTTACCGCGCCTTCCTGCATGGCGCCGCGACTGGAAGAAACCACGGTGCCGATCTTCCCCGGCAGCGAATCAGCACCGGTGCGCAGGGAGTCGCCGGTTTTCTCGCGGGAAAAATAGTTGACGAAGATGGTGCGCGAGGCGGCGGTGAGTCCGATTGAAACCAGCGCAAAGATCAAAAACTGGATGCCCAGATTGCTAATGCCGACGATGCCGGCAAAGGCCGCGGCCAGAGCGCCGATGCCAAACCACAACAGCACAAAGCCCGACGTGAAAACTTCCGCCACGATCAGGATCGCGCCGAGTATGCACCACAAAATCCAATAGAAACTATCCATGCTGAAGTTAGCCTTTGAGCAGGTTCTTCAATACGAACCAAATGTTTGCCGGCCGTTCCGCGAGCCGTCTCATGAAGTAAGGATACCAGTGTTTTCCATAAGGCACATAGACCCTCATGTGGTAGCCATCTTTCGCCAGCTGCCGCTGCAGATCGCGTCGCACACCATACAACATCTGGAACTCGAAAGCCTCTTTCGGAATTCCTTCTCGCTGCGAGAAATTAATCGTGGCCTCAATCATCTTCGGATCGTGTGTGGCTACGCCGTGGCAACTACCACTCGAGAGCAGCAGTTGCATCACGCGCACGTAGTTTTCATCTACATCTTTCTTGTCGGGAAACGCGACCTCCGGTGGTTCATTGTACGCTCCCTTGCAGATGCGAATTCGTGCCGGCAGCTTTACCAACTCCTGCGCGTCGGCATAGGTGCGCCGCAGATATGATTGCAACACGATGCCTGCATCGTTCAGGTCAAACTCAGCGCGCAGACGCTTGAAGATGTCGATAGTCAACTGCGTGACACTTGAAGCTTCCATGTCGACCCGCACGAAATTTCCCCGTCGCGCTGCATCTTCAACCACCGTGCGCGCATTCTTGTAGGCAAGCTCCGGGTCCAACTCGAGTCCAAACTGCGTCAACTTGATCGAGACGTTGGAGTCAATTGCCGTTTCATCAATGCGATTAAGAATCTGAAGATACTCACTGATTTCGGCCTCGGCTTCCGAAACGTTGGCCACCGACTCGTTAAGGTGATCGAAAGTAGCTGAGCAGCCTTCGGCATTCAACTCCCGAATGGCAGCCACCGCTTCGTCGATTGTTTCCCCGGCCACAAAGCGCGTTGTCAGTTTCTTGAAGGGCCGAAAGCGGGCGGCAAATTCCTTCAGTCCCTCCTGGCGGGAGAGGTAGATTAACGCGCTTCTGGTAAGCATAGTTGCGGTTTAGCGCATTCTATCAGAACCGGGAGCGGTAGCGACCGGGTCCTGCACTCAAGTTGAATCCAGGACCGGGTCGCATCCACCACCCCAAGCGGGCTGCCCGCTTTGGGGACCCCGGTCCGCTCCCGGTTCTGATTCTGAGTGCTGTGGTATCCTTAGCCCGACCTATCGAAGTACTGCTTCCATCAAGGCGAATTTCCAGCAACCGTGGTCCGCCTGAAGGATACAACTAAATGCGCCTGAAGCTGGTACTTGTTTACTCGCTAATCGCTGCCGTGGTCGGGGCGGGTTCTGCCATAGCAATCATCCTGTGCGTGTTCTCATCCCTCAAGCCAATCACGACGCCGGGGCTGCTGGTAGTTTCAACCTATCTGCTGCCGACGCTCGCCACGCTGCTCGCATCGATCTTCGTTTATCGTCACACCGCGCGGCGGCGCAAGCTACAAGCCGCGCTAACGGCTATGATCTCTTCGCTGCTAATCATCCTGTTTTTCGCGCTCGCTTCGCTCATTACGGCCCGCCGCGAACCGATTCAACCGCCACCAGGCCCACAACGAAATTCTGTTTAGAGTTGGGGCTGACTAAACGGTTAACGTCGCTTGGGTGGTCAACAGTCCACGAAGGAAATTCTCTGTGCGCTTAGCGATTGCCTTTGCGTTCTTTGCGGTTACTTTTCACGGGCTTTCCTGAGTGCTCGCTGGCAGATGGTTCAATCCAATCTGCTGCTGTACCGGGCGTAGGGCGTCAATAACAAAGCGAATATGCTCGTCCATGTCGACGCCGAGTTCCTCAACCCCCTGCCGAATGTCGTCTCTGTTTACCGAGCGTGCGAACGCCTTGTCTTTGAGCTTTTTCTTCACTGAAGAAACCTCGAGGTCATCCAGACTCTTGTTGGGTCGAACAAGTGCGCACGCCACCAGAAAACCACACAACTCATCGGTAGCAAAGAGTGCGCGCGCCATGGCCGTATCGCGTGGCACGCCCGTATAAGTTGCGTGTCCCATTATTGCGCGAATGAATCGCTCAGAATAACCGCGCCCGCAGAGTATGTTTGCGCCGGTAAACGGATGTTGCTCGGCTGAGGGGAACATCTCGTAATCGAAATCGTGAAGTAGCCCAACCAGTCCCCATTCGTCCTCGTCATCCTCTATGGCGCCGTATCGTTTCACGCAGGCGCGCATTGCAGTTTCGACCGCCAAGGCATGCTTGCGCAAACTCTCGCTCTTCGTGTATTCGCACAACAATTCCCAGGCTTGGTTTCGATCCGGCATATTCTCAGTATGAAGAAATTCGAATGAATGAGGACAGACAGGAGTGTCTGTCCTACCGGGCAGCAAAACTAGCACGAGTGACTATGGCAAACAAGGTTAGCTGAGAATCGACGTTCTAACGTGGCGCGCGGTAACCGGGGCGGGCGCGGAGCACTACGTCTTTGCGTGTGCTCTTGACCCTTATCTTGCGATAGCCGCCATCTCGCGTTTTGTTGGTTGGGTAATAACCAATCGCGTATTGCGTTCTGAGCTCTGCGGCGATCTTCGCAAAGGCGTCTGGCAAGGCGCCGAGCGTGTCGGCCCGCAGCACGCGTCCGCCCGACTTATTCGCTAATTCACTTAGATAGCTATCGGCCTTGAGGTAAAGCTGATCGAGCATCAGGCTAATCGAGTCGTCCCTGCGACGGGTGCCGCGTCGTCCTGAGGGGGACGTACGATCCCGGCCGTCGCCCGGATCGGAACTTCCGCCGCCTCCGTCCGGTCGCCCGGTGGGCCCGGTCGGTGGCAACCGATCCGGCGAGGGGAAAGGATCGGCATTAGGATCCGACTCTCGTCGTCTCCTTAAGATTTCGGCTGCGGTTGGCAGCCCGAGCGGTCCCGTCTTGCTGCGCTGGCCCCCAGTTGGCACGGAGCCTGGATCATCGCTCGGGAAAGTAGGAGCCGTCGTTCCCGAAGGCGCTCTGTGAATAACGTCAATGGTGGGTAGTTGCGCCGCCGGATCATCCCCGGCTTCGCGGGCGATGCGCTCGGACTCGTCGCGAGTTTCATAACGAATTGGATAAACAATCACGCCCTCTTCGTCCAGCCGCTGAAGCGTGCTATCGAAGGTTTCCTGGTCGCTGTGCCAATCCACTCCATCGGTGAAGAGAACGATCGCTTTGCGACCCGGGATAGTTCTAACCGTCGAGAGCGCGAGTTCAAACGCGTCGTAGAGCTTTGTTCCCCGCCCCGAGACAGTCTTGTAGATCGCGGCTTTGAGCGCTGCCCGATCGTTTGTGAAGTCGCTCAGCTCGCGTACGTCATTGTCAAACGAAATGACTTTCACGCGATCCGCGCCTTGCAATTGTTCGACGAAAGCGACCGCCGCCCGCTGGATTAGACTCAACTTCTCCTGCGTACTGGCGCTCGTATCCAGTAACAACACAACATGAAACGGCGCACTCACGGTCGCAAAGAACGCCAACTCCTGCTTCACCCCATCTTCCGTAATACTGAACTCCTCCTGACGCAGATCGGGAACGTAGTTTCCCTCGGCCGTGGTTGCAATCACGGGAACAGTGACCAGGTTGGTATCGATCTTTAAAGTTTCGACTTGCTGCTGTTCTTCTACCGGTGAGGCTGCGGGTTCCGGCTCCGAAACTGGCTCAGTGGTCGGCGGAGGCGTTGGCTCCGCTTGCGGTTGAGCGGGAGCGGCGGCCTTCC
>JBGQJH010000155.1:0-6301 GCA_041498935.1 Pyrinomonadaceae bacterium
CTTTCCGGTATTGGCGGATCATTCTTTGGACTCGAATACTCGACCAACAATTTATTGGGCCGGGGCGAAATTCTCTCGCTCAACCTTTCGGCCGGCAACCGGCAGAAATACGTCCAGTTCTCTTTCACCGAGCCATACATCAAGAACCGCCCGATTACGGCCGGTTTCTCGTTGTTTGGTTATACCCAGAAGTTTTTCGGCGAGGGAACTTTTCTTTCCCAGAATTCCGCAGCCCAGCAGGGCCTTGCGGGATCGACTATCGACTTCCTTAATGTCGGTGAGGAGAATCTCTTCACGCGCACTTCATACGGCGGTTCTCTTTTCGTGAGCGCGCCGCTGTCTGAGTTTTACCGCAAGCGTCGCTTCACTCAGTTTTCGCGCGTGGGAGCCTCGTATCAGTTTTCAACCTCCAGCGTAAAAGATCCGCAGGTCAACCAGGGAAGCACTTGTGGCACTGGAGGGAACTCAACCGCAAGCAATCCGCAATTCATACCGGTCATTTACTGCCAGCCAAACATCATCACCAGTCGCGGCACGCTGACCTTTACTTACGACACCCGTAATGCCAGCGTCGATCCGACCACCGGCAGAGAGTTGTCGGCTCAAGTCGCCGTCGCCGGTCTGGGTGGTGACGTTCGCACGTATCAGCCAACGCTTTCTTACACGCAGTTTTTTCCGATGCATAATAAGAAGTCGGAACACCCGCATGTTTTTGGTTTCCGCATCATCGCCGGAACGGTTGGCAGTTTCGCTACCTCCGCTAAAGTGAAGAACACGAATTCTCTGGCCTTCGTTGATGGCGTACCTATCTACGAACGCTTTTTCCTCGGCGATGAGTTTAGTATTCGCGGCTACGACGTTCGTTCCATTAGCCCGAGCGCGCCGTTTGAGGTGTTTGTTACCTCGAAAAATGTCGTCGTCGCCGCGAATCCGTCGGGTACTCCTGACGTAATCGCAGGCGTGCCGGCTTCGGCAGCCAGCATCGGTACCTTTACCGGAGTCACCGGATCAAACGTGGCCCGGGTGTCACGGTTCTATAATCCTATTGGCGCCGATTCGCAGATACTCGGCAACTTTGAATACCGCATTCCGGTTATAGGCGAGACCGTGGGACTGGCGGCTTTCGCCGACATCGGCTCCGCTTTCAACCTGCGAGGTAAAAAGGACCAGTTCTTCAATAGCAATTTCCTGGACGATCAGCCTTTCTTAAGCACAGTCGGGTTTTTCCGTTGCGCCAGAACTGGCGGCATTGCGGCTGTAAACTTGTCAACGCTGGCTGCCTGCAACGCCAACGCAGATATCGCACTGGTAACTAACAGCCTCGGTGTTACGGGTCTGGTGCTGCGTGACAACCGTTTGGTTTCCACGACGGAACTCGACAACGCGCGTAACCTTACCGGGTTTGATCCCTCGACCGGATTGCCCTTTGGTTTCCAACAGGTGTTTCTGCGCGGTGAGGCACAAACCAACACGGCGGTCCGTATATCACAGAGTCTCTTCTCCAAGCTTGGAGACTATCGCGCCAGCCTGGGAATGGAAGTACGCGTGCAGGTGCCGGTCATCAACGTGCCTTTTCGCCTGATCTTTGCGTATAATCCCAAAGCCAGGAAAGACCAGGTCATCGATGGTTTTCCCTTTGTCTTTAATGAGAAAAAGAAAGTCATCCGTTTCAGCGTCGGACGCACCTTTTGATCATTTAGAGCCAACCACTACGGTGGTCTGAACAACTAAGTGAGTTGACCAGCCGCCACTTATTTTTGAAGGAGCAATACAAGAAAGTTATGAAGATAGATCGAATAATAGTCGCCTTTGCCTTTGTCTTGGCCCTGGCCGTTTCACCTGTCCTGGCGCAGCCAAGGCCAGCAGCACCCGCCGCCACGCAGACTCCGGGGCAAACGTCGGTTGCAGTGCCGGAAAGCAAGATCGCCCTGATCTACTCAGATGCGTTTCTCGATTCGAAAACGGGGATCGCTCGATTCAATACCCTGGTAAGCACTTTGAATCGGGAATTCCAGCCGCGTCAGACGGAGCTCCAGACGATGCAGCAGAAGATCCAGGCGCTTACTGACGACATCACCAAGACCGCGTCCGTTGCTGATCCCAAGACGCTACAGCTGAAACAGGATCAGTTGGACCAGATGAAGAAAGATTTTCAGCGCAAAGGTGAAGACGCCCAGGTCGCTTATGATCGACGCCGCAAGGAAATGTTCACGCCGCTTCAGGACGACATCGGCAAGGCGTTGGAAGTTTATGCCAAGGCGCACAACATCAACGTGATCATTGATGGCAGCCAGGTGCCGCTGGTTTACGCCGCGGACGCCCTGGACATCACCCGGGCTTTCATCAACGACTTCAACAGCAAGAATCCGGCTACCGCAGCTGTGACGACGCCGCCGCAGTAACTTCAAGCTGGATTCTTCTCATTTAGGACGCGGCGATGCGGTACTTAATGCCGCGTCCCGCGTCTCTTCATTCCGACCATGGAAACTATTCTCGATTCCCAGGCGATACAAAAGCTCCTGCCCCATCGTTTTCCCTTTCTCCTCGTGGATCGAATAATAGAGTTGGTTCCCCGAGAACGAATCGTCGGCATTAAACAAGTCAGCATCAACGAGCCATTCTTTCAGGGGCATTTTCCGGGCGCGCCGGTGATGCCCGGCGTACTTGTCGTTGAGGCGCTGGCCCAGGTGGGGGCGGTGCTCGCCCTGCGGGAAATTGAAGACCGCGACCAGAAACTCGTGATGTTTACCGGCATCAAAGAGGCGCGCTTTCGTCGGCCCGTAGTGCCTGGCGATACGTTGAGGCTGGAAGTGACCGCCTTGCGCATCGGTTCGCGGGTACAGCGGATGCGCGGCGAAGCTAGAGTCGATGGTCAACTGGTGGCCGATGCCGACATTATGAGCGTAATTGCCGATCGCGGGTCGGCGGTCTAGAAGGAGAAGAGGTAAAAGGGGAAGAGAGCAAGAGCAACTCCATCAGTTTCCCCCTTACCCGTTCCCCTTTTCCCCTTAGGTTTTATGGCTGTCGCCAGCAAGTCTAACAACATTCATCCGACCGCTGTTGTCAGCCGGCGCGCGCGTATTGGGAGTGGTTGTTATATCGGCCCATTCTCGATTGTCGGCGATGACGTTGAGTTGAAAGACGGCGTTCGGTTGGAATCGCATGTCGTAATCGACGGCCGCACGGTTATTGGGCAGGACACACGCGTATTTCCCTTTGTTTCGATCGGCCTTCCCGCTCAGGATTTGAAGTACCAGGGAGAACCTTCCGAAACGCGCATCGGCCGTCGTAATCTGATTCGAGAGTTTGTAACGATCCATCGCGGCACCGCCGGCGGAGGAATGTTGACGCAGATTGGTGACGATTGCTTACTCATGGCGCAGGCCCACGTCGCGCACGATTGCATACTCGGTGATGGCGTGATCATGGCAAATGCCGCCACGCTCGCCGGTCACGTAATCATTGAAAACAACGCGAACGTGGGGGCTTATTCCGGGGTGCATCAATTTTGCCGCGTGGGCCGGGAAGCATACGTTGGTGGTTACTCGGTGGTTGTGAAGGACGCACTGCCATTTGCACTGACCGTCGGCAATCATGCGCAATGTTATGGTTTGAATACTACGGGAATGAAACGGCGTGGCTACTCGACCCAGGTGATTGGTTCGTTGCATCGTGCCTTTCATCTTCTGCTTTCCTCCAAACTCAATACTTCCCAGGCCCTGGAGAGAATCAAGGAGGAGATCAAAGACTCGGCGGAAGTGGATTCGCTGGTCGAGTTTATCCAATCTTCCAGGCGCGGCGTCATTAAATAAGGATGAAGGATGAAGGCGGAAGGATGAAAGATAGTCGAGAGAGACGGGCCCAGAATATGAACGAGGCGCGGGCTTTCGCGTATTATTTTTCACTTTCCAATTGTCATTTCTCATTTTTCATTTCTTGCACCCCATCCTTCATCCTTCATCCTTCATCCTCCATCCTTTCCTAATGCGTTACGGACTAATCGCAGGCAACGGCCGGTTCCCCTTCATGGTTGTGGCGGGGGCGCGCCGGGCAGGTGTCTCGCTTTCTGTCGCCGCTATTCGAGAGGAAACTGATCCGGCTATCGAGCAGGAAGTTGAGCGCCTAACCTGGGTGGGCATCGGCCAGCTTGGGAAGATGATCCGCTTCTTGAAAAGTGAAGGAGTGGAAAAAGCGATCATGGCCGGACAGGTCAAGCATGTGCAGATTTTTAGTCGTGCCGTACCTGACGCGCGAATGTTGAAGATGCTGCTGAAGCTTCCGCGCCGCAACACCAATTCATTGATCGGAGCCATCGCCGCGGAACTCGCCAGTGAAGGCATTGAGCTGATCGACTCTACTTATTTTCTCCAGGACTATTTGCCGGCCAGCGGCACACTAACGCGTCGCAAACCTAATGCAGCCGAACGTGCGGACGTTGAATACGGACTGGAGATTGCGCGTGAGTTGGCCCGGCTTGACCTTGGGCAGACAATTGTTGTGCGGGGTAAAGCCTGCGTCGCAATTGAAGCCATGGAAGGCACTGACGCAACAATCCGGCGGGCCGGCGAGCTTATGCGCGGCGGTAGGGAAGCGCAGAAGAGACTAAAACTAACCAGCGGGCCGGTGACGGTCGTGAAGCTGTCAAAGCCGGATCAGGACATGAGATTTGATGTGCCGGTAATCGGCGTGCCGACCATCGAGACCATGGCCGACGCCGGCGCCACCTGCCTCTGTATTAGTGCCGGCAAGACACTAATGTTTGATCGAAACGGAATGATAGCTCTCGCCGACAAAAACAAGATCGCCATCGTCGCTGTTTAGTTCTTGGTTTGCGTAGCGACGATTGAAATCCAGCTCTGGTTTCAGGCGTCGCTACGCGACGCAAACACCTCGTTGATCTTTCCGGCCTTGAAAGGTCGGGCTAAATTCACACGGACGCTACGCGTCGAGAGTACTTAATCAGAGTTTACTAAAGTTTGTACTCTGAACTTTCTCCGGAACCATTACCTTCAACTTCGGCATTGCTGCGATCCTCGTCCTCAGCCGAGTGTTCTGTAGGAACGGGCTTCCCCGGCACGCGATATTCTTCGTTGACCCACTTGCTGAGATCGACAAGTTTGCAGCGTTCGGAACAGAAGGGTCGAAAGGGATTATCCTGCCATTGAACCTGCTTGTTGCAGGTCGGACACCTTTTCATAAGCAAATGCGGCGCAGAATTTAGTTGACCAACGGGGCCTCGTTAATCGGACGCAGGAGGCCCTCCGGGCGCTTGACCAGAATCCGTCGATTGACGAATTCGATCGTACCTTCGCGGCGCATCGCGTTCAAGCGAACGGTGACGCTCTCGCGGGTGGACCCTACGATGGAAGCGATTTCCCGGTGAGGCAGGGGAATGTCGATCAAAACCCCGGCTGATTCGCGTACGCCATAGCGGTTGGAAAAATCAGCCAGTAATCTATCAAGCCGGGCCGGGATCGCGTTGAGTGCAAAATCGGCGAGACGCTGTTCAGCGTGCTCAAGCCGTTGGCCAATGAGGCGGAAAGTGTAATCGTGCAGCCGGGGTTCCTCAGCCATCCCCAACTTAAACTGGTCCACGGGAATTCTCAAAAGCGTGCAAGTCTCGTAGGCAACGGCGCAGTTTTCGCGGCGGCCCGCGGTTGAGTAAAGCGCCGATTCGCCGAAGAGCGAGCCTTCCGGCAGAATGTCAATTACCGCTTCGCGATCAGTTTGGAGTTCAATACGGCAGAGCTTGATGCGTCCTTTTACGATGGCATACAAAGCATCCGCTTGTTCGCCGGCACAATAGACAAAACGGCGGCGGCGAACGTCCATCACCAACGAGCATTCCGCAAACTGAGAAACGACAGGCTCGCTCAGGCCGGAGCCAAACTCGAGTTGGCGGATAATCGTGGCGCGATCAGCGGCAGTTAAATGTTGCGCGCGGCGGAGGGGCTTTGGTTTCTTGTCAATATCACTCATGGGTCCCTCATGGGGTCACTCGTTGCAAGGTTGGGCTAAACGCTTTATGGTTCGAATCAAGTATGCGAAGGTCTTACTCCCCCCTGGTTGTCCGTCACTGATTAGTGTCTGGTAATGTAAGGAAACCCTGATGAACGTGCCCGAGGTCTGGATTCCTTCAGCTATTGTTCTGGCTCGATAACGTGGCGAGTTCTTGGGTAAGCGGACAATTTCTGAATAGTCGAACTTTAGCATGAAGCCAATGGCGGCGCAAGACTAATGGCCTCTTAAAAACGGGAATCTGATGATAGGATGAACTCACCGGTAGCGCGAGACGTACAAC
>JBGQJH010000156.1:0-6264 GCA_041498935.1 Pyrinomonadaceae bacterium
CGGGTTTCGCTCACCCGGCCATTTTGTGCTGAAACGGCCGCGCAAACCAACGAGCCAGCAAAACAGGATGCTAACGTTTTTCCCATTTCTAACATAACGAATGTTTGGTCGAACTCCAGACTACTTCTTTTCCTCGATTATGAAGGTTGGAACCATGCCGCCGCCGGAGCTGACGTTGGCAAGCTCGGTAAACGAGAGCCGCGTAAAAGCTGAGCCTACTTTACCATTGAACAACAGCGGGTCGAGGTCGACAAGTTGTTCCGCGAATTCAAAAGAGCCGTCGTCATTGAGTGCGGGAAAGATTTCGCGCGCGGTGGGCACGCGCTCCTGCGCCAGATAGTCTCCGTTTACCAGCGCGCTGCGCAAGGCTTCTTCCCAGCGAATCTCGTCGGTGTTCCAACCAATCGTGATTCCATGTCCGCCATAGTCATCGTTGGGTTTGAGAACCAGCCGATCACGGTTGGTCGTGATGTATTCAAGTAGATCGATTTCTTTCCCGAAGTAGTCCGTTTTTTCTGCCCGCACCAGGCGCGTCCAGGGGACATGGAGGCGAATGGTCTCTTGCTCTTCGCTGCTGAATAGCGGGGCGCGGCGTCGGTCAGTCAAAACGGCAAACAATGCTTTCTTGTGAATGAGCTTGGAGCGAAAACTATTTACCATGCAGATTGCGCCGGCGCGGTACGCGTCCAGCAGCGCCGGATACTCGCGCATGATGGGCAGGTATTCATTGACCAGCAGACGCCTGTAAACAATATCGATCTGGTAGTCGCCGACGCGCAGCCGGTTGTTAGCAAACTCCAGTTCGTCAGGCGAACAGATTATTGCCGGATAGCCTTGCCCTTCGAAGAACTCCTTGAAGAGCTCAAACTCTTTCTGCGTGGGCATTCCCTTCAAGTCGACGATGGCGATCTGCGGCACGCTATCGGGCTTGCGGCCAAGAAACTCTTCGTAAGAATGGAGCAGCACCTCGAGCATTTTGCGGCGTCCGTAGAGCGGTCGCAGGTTGTAGGTCTCGCCAAATTTCTTCATTACCGGAAGCTTCGAGAAGATGTCGTAGGCGGCATCCGCGTAGGCGATGCCTGCGGGACTCTCGCCGTTAAGTTCCACAAAACTGTAAGCGGCTTCGGTAAGAAACGAATCGAGCCTGGCGGTTGGAGAGACGGCTCTATACCCCGGATCGATGCTGATCAGTTCGCGCTCGACCTCGGTAACGCCGAGGTCAACCACAATGGAATCGTCGTCAATCGCCGCATCCTTGACCTTTTGAATTGCCGACCAGACCCTTTCGCAGACGCGGACGATGCGGGCAAAGTCCTGTTCTGTAACAAAATGTGGGCGGAGGTAAGGCGAAAGCAGGCGTCCGCCAAAAATTAGCTTCGACTGCTCCAGACCCGCATCGAGCATCGCAAGCGAAGACTCAGCGAGCGTGCTGTCGCGAAGCAAGTCGTGATAACGCGAAACTGCGTCGTGCAACATAAGGCGTAATCAATGATTCTTTGTTCGAGATTGACAGTTCGACAAAGTCGACGAGTTTGCCGGACAATCGGTACTTCAGGAGGGATTTAGAGTATCACAGCCGGTCGGAAGGCGGCCATCGTGGGGACAGAACCGGGAGAGTAGCGACCGGATGCAGGCACGTTTTGGCAGGTTGAATCTAGCACCCGGTCGCTACCGCTCCCGGTTCTGATAAGAATCCGGTCGCTATGCGGCAAGGTCGAGCGATGGTGAGCAGCGATTACGGCTTAACGGAGTACTGGTATGTCAGTACTATTTTTTCCCTATTTCGTACGACGATACAAGTGGAAGGAACTCCGGGATCTTTCGGCAGCGTCATAGGTGCTTCGGCTGATAGAACTGGCTGCCCATCGATAGCTTCAATCACATCGCCCGCGCGGAGTCCGGCCTTGAAGGCGTCGCTTGCCGGCTGGACGTAAACCACGAGGAGTCCGCCAGTCGAGCCGAAACGTGCCGCCACCTTCGGTTTGAGGGCGATGGTCTCTACGCCTTCTGCCATCAGCGAGCCGGGATTGAAAGCCCTCGGAATATGCCTCTCAAATGTTCTCAGGCCAAACAACGGATCCGGCGACTCGCTGAGCTTAATCTCGAACGCTTCGGAAACCTCCTTGCCCGGACGGGCCACTGTAAAAAGAACCGGGCGGCCCGGGCCCGCCTCATCCAGGAGCGACGAGAAATCATCCGCGTTGCGAACGAAGCCATTGTTAACACTCAAGATCACATCGCCCGGTTTGAGTTTCGCCAGCGCCGCGGGACTGCCCGGAGCAACTGAGGTGAGCAGGATTCCCTCGCGCTTCTCAGCTAATGCGCGAGCCCGCTCGAGTTCCCAACCAACTCGCAGAATTCGGTCGAGCGAAACAACGCCGATAGGCTCGCCACTAATTCCCAGCCACGGCCGGGGCACACTAGCTTGTCGTGCAATCACTCGTTTCGCCGCCAGCCGCACCAGGGCCACCGGCACTATCGTTGCTTCACTACCTTCCACCGCATCCACGATTCCGAGCGTCTCGCCGGCATCGTTAATGGCGATGCCACCAATGTTCGCTGGAGAAAATTTCGCCGACTTGATTTTGACGCGAGCGACGCTTCCCGAAGGAGAACGGCTCACGCTGACTACCTGCGCTTCCGTCTCGCCAATGCGAACGTACATTGCATACTTCGCGCTCGTGTCTGCGCGTGGCGCAGGTTGGGGCCCAATCACGCGCAGCCGTTGCCCGACGATTATGTTTTCATCTCTTGAATCGACGGTTTGCGGCAGGCTACCACCGGTCAGGGTGATCAGCGACAGGCCGGTCAGGCCATCGAGTCCGATGTAACGGCCCAGAATGCGCTTGCCGTCGCGAGTAATGATTCTGAGATCCGCCGGCTCAAGAAAATCTCCCTGAAAGTCAACCGACGGAACACCAGGAATAGGCGCCATGCCAGGCACCGGCGAGCCCTTGGCGGATGGAGCGGTCGAGGCAGAAACTTTGGGAGGCAGTGGCGCTCGCGGCGCAAAAGGAATTACCGGCGGAGGCATTTCAGCTTCTGCTTCCGGCAGCCACGCCGCGATCGTGTGGCCATCGTCGAGAGCGAGCCCGGCAATCACATTCGTATGAACTTCACCGGCTATCTGAAACGCCTCATCGAGCTTGTCAATGGCCCCAACTTGTTCATTAGAGTAAAGCAGTAAACGGAAAACCTTCAGGCCGTTGAGACGGTGCAGGATCGTCACGACCTGTGGCGCGGCAGACTTGTTCTCTAAAATGACCCGACTGACGTGCGTAGTAGTATTTGTTGTCGTCGCTGTCGTCTTTGCCTCCGGCGATGGTGCAGGAGTTTGGGCCGCTGCCTGCACGCAAGACAAAGCGACCAGGAATAAAAGTGCGACTACCAGCGTGAACAAATTAATTGTCTTCTGTGTTCTCATTGCTTGATTCAAATCTTCCTTGCCTTACCGACTACTAAGACCACGTACCGGTTTAAGCGCGCCCTGTCGATTACTACCGCTTACCAGGCGCCTCTCGCTGATGCCATTAAAGGAGAAGTGCTTTGCGACAACGCTCGCTGCGATCCGAAACTAATCGTCGGCAGAGAGATGGTTCGTGAACTGCCACGCCCATCGTCCACTGAAACCTTTAGCGACTGATATGAAGCATTGATCGGAAAAGCGGTGCTTGGGTAAGCTTCGGCAAGCTGATCGCGGCTTAACACCACCGCAGGCGTGCTGCTTAGATCCCGCGTCCCTAAGCGACCATTGTCTCGAGAAGACGCCAGCTGAGCCTGCCTCAATCCCCGGCGCTTTGTTGGCGGATAATCGGATGATTTCACGCCGGCATCAGCCAGGATTGGTTGACTCCCTGGAACTGCGAGCCCCGGGCCGCCTGCATTAACAACGTGTTTAGAGTCTGTTGGGCTCGTTGCCTTCTCCTTCTGTGCGACCTTCGCCGCGCCTGCTGATTCCGGATTGTCCGGAGGCGTCCTGAGACTAACGAACATTAGCGTGGCTCCAACCAGTACAACGATCGTAGCCACAGCAGCAGAACGAAAACCAAACGCCAAGTTGCCAAAGGCCAGGGGCCGGGATGCGTCGCGCCCTTCTCTAGCCAGTCGCGCTCGCAGGCGAAAATCGAAATCGTCGGGAGCTGCGACAGTGCCAAGGCCGCCAACCAACTCTTGCAACTTAGTTTGCTCTCGGAAGAACGTTTCACAGGCGACGCAAGTCGTCAGGTGATCGTTCACAGCCGCGCTCAGCACGTCGCCTGGCGCCGCTTCCTCAATTTCAGGTCGTATGTTTCGGCAGTCAATATCTCTCATAGTATGCCTCAGAGGTAAGCTCTCATCTTCTCCCGCAAAAACCCGCGCGCCCGGCTGATGCGGGACTTCACAGTCCCTTCGCTTGTTTCCAGGATGCGCGATATTTCCTCATAGCTCTTCCCATCCACGTCGCGGAGGATGAGTGGCGCCCGATACTTTTCTGGTAGCGTGCTAATCGCCCTCTGCACCGCATGGCGACGTTCAGCGTCCACCAGTTCCGTGTCGGGCAGCGGCTTGTTATCAGCCGGACTAAACTCCTGCGGCTCTGCGCCGTCCTTTGACTGGAAAAACCCGGTCAGGGAAACCAGCTTTCGCCGCTTGCGCTTTCGCAGTTCACTAATCGCGAGGTTCGTCGCAATACGATAGATGTAAGTCGAAAACGCGTAAGTCGTCTGATACCGATCCGCTGCGCGGTATACCCTCACAAACGTTTCCTGCGCCAGATCGACTGCCCCGTCGTAATCGCTCGTCATGCGATAGATGTAGCTCGTAATCTGGTTACGATAACGCCTTACCAGCTCGGCGAAGGCGTCCTCATCGCCGATGCGCGTGGCTTCCAGTAGCGCGTGATCCGAAGTGCGATCCGCAACTACCTCATGCCGCAACGCCGCGGAGAAGCTCAGATTATCGATCGTACTTAGTGTGTCCATCAGGGCAGGTAGGCTCTCACACGCGCTGACGAGTTTCCTTATTGTTTAAAGACTTCGCGCCGCAGCTTCGCGACTCACAATTGGAGCGGCCACTTGAACCCCTATTATACCCTGACCGATGACCGCCCGCAGTCATACACGCTCAAACTGTCGACAGGTTCCGAAAGGGTGGGGATTGAGTGTCTTAGCGCCGGGAAGTCCTTAACCAAGGCCCCAGGATTACCAGGACAAACAGCAAAAGACGCTGGATGCGGAGCTAACCAGCCAAATGCCAACTCTTCACTATGCGATTTTTCGCTAGGAATTATCTGGTCAATTCTGCGAATCCCGGCCAAAAACTAGGCCTCCGGACTCTTGAAGAGCGCATCGTCGAGCTTGATGCCGTAGGTAACGTTGAGAATTAGCGTCTCCTGGATCTGCTTTCCATCTTCGAACAAGAGGATGCGGTAGGGGACGAGTGTGCCCTGAGCGTAGCGGTAATCCATGAATTTCCGCGAATACTTCAAGGGCGTGGAGCCTCCAAGGGCGGGCCCTTCGTATTCGAGCCACAGCACATGAAGTGTCTTCGTACTAATGTAGTAGCGGGTAGATTGCTTGTCTTTGTCCACCACATCCACGACGAAGAGATCCAGCCCCTTCTGCTTATCCTTGCCCACCAGATTGAGGGTCGCACCGTTTTCTTTGTACCTCAATAACGTATCAAGGCTATGACGATGTTGGGCAAGGAAGGTGTCTGTGGCGTCTTGCCGGGGAGTGAAAGAGGCGCCGTTGATGATGCCCCAAAGACGCCCGCTACCGTAGATCAGAGAGTACTCCAGAGTTGGCATTTTCTGATCGAGCCGGATCTTGTCCTTATCCATGCTCTCGCCGCGAACGAAGCGACGCTCATACATTGCTTCCTCGGTCTTTCCCGCTTCACAGTTAGGTTTACAAATTCGACCGCGTTCCAGGCCGTTGCGGCGGATCTGCGCCAGCAGTGCACGGCTACCGTAAAGATATATTGATGACTCAGCAATCTGCTCAACCGTAAAGTTCTTTTGATTCTTATCTGTCTTTTCAACTTTGTCGGTCTTTTGAGCCTTCTTCGTATCAGCGGCGCCGGCCCTGGTTGGCTGCTGAGCAGAGGCTACCTTCTCACTAAGTGAAGCCGCGAGGCCGAGCAGGAGCGCAAGAAAAACTGTTGAGGCTATAAATAAACGACGCAAGAAATTATTTCTCCTCTTGAGGCAACTGGAAATTGACATGGGCAAACGGGGAAACTGACCGTCCGAGCGCGCGAATTGTAACACACGAGCCGACCTAA
>JBGQJH010000157.1:0-6258 GCA_041498935.1 Pyrinomonadaceae bacterium
AGAATCTTTTTCTTGTCCTTCAAAATCGATTCCGTCATCTCCACCGCGGCGGCGGATGGTGCGTAGTAAGCCGAGCCCGTTTTTAGTAGTGAAACGATCTCAGCGCCGCCGCCGGCCGTGCGCTTCACAATCGCATCGATCTGTTCTTTCGGCAGCAACTCCGGAATGGGAATACCGGCGCAGGTTGAGAAGCGTGGCAGCGGCACCATCGTGTCGCCATGGCCGCCGAGCACAAACGCCGTCACGTTTTCTACCGAGACGTCGAGCGCTTCCGCGAGAAAGCAGCGCATGCGCGCTGAATCGAGCACGCCAGCCATCCCGATTACTCGATGCTTCGGAAAACCGGAGCGGCGCAAAGCCACCTGACACATCGCATCGAGCGGATTGGAAACTATGATCAGGATCGACTCAGGCGAACGCTTTACAACTTCATCAACAACCTTCGAGACGATGTCGGCATTGGTCTTCAGCAGATCGTCGCGGCTCATTCCCGGCTTGCGCGGCAATCCGGCCGTGATGATTACCACGTCGGAGTTCTCTGTCCCATCATAAGTATTCAGTCCGGTCAGCTTAACGTCGAAGCCTTCAATGGGCGCCGCCTGGGCCAAATCCAGAGCCTTGCCCTGCGGCACGCCTTCCACAATGTCAACGAGTACCACGTCGCCAAGTTCCTTCGCCGCCAGCCAGTGGGCGGCAGTTGCGCCTACGTTGCCGGCGCCGACTACCGTTATCTTGTTTCGCGCACCCATGTATTTTTGATCCTTTCGCGGGGCAGGAGCGGATGGCTCGGTAACGATCCTTCCTGCGCAATTTTTAGTTAAGAATGCTAGGATTTGAAAGATCGCGAGTGTATAGCCCCGTGCGAGAGAGTGTCAAGAAACTCAAATGCTGGGTGCAGTTTAGAGTAACATCAAGCTTCAGCTTGCGTCGCCAGCAGCAGCCTGAAGGCTGTACTCTAAACTTTCGATCGCGTCGTGCAAGACGAGTGGCGATGGAATTGTTCGTTGAAACTGGAGAGGGTATGACTCGTTAAAGTGACTGGAATAATCACCTACAACTTCGTGGCTGAATAGACTGGCGGCTCATGGCGGAAGACGACGGTTCTCAGAATCTAATTGCTCTCTTGCAGCTTGCGTATTCGGCCGAACGAGCAGCCGCTTATGCCTATCGCGGCCATTGGCATTCCGTCGTCGACGCGGACGAACGCGTTCGCATTAGACAAATCGAAAACGAAGAGCGGCATCATCGCGAACTCGTGGGAGAGATGCTTGGCAGCCTGGGAGCCCGTCCGGACAGGCTGCGTGAGATTCGTGCCGGCGTTACTGGCCGTGTGCTCGGTTTGCTATGTCACATCATGGGTTGGCTGGCTCCGATGTATGGCGCGGGGCGTTTGGAGAGCCGGAACATTGGCGAATATGAAACTGCGGCGCGATACGCGCGCAATTGCAGCCGCGAAGACTTGACCGATTGTTTACTGACCATGGCTGAAGTGGAATGGGAACACGAAAAATACTTTCGCTCGCGCGTGCTGCTTCATCCTCTGGGACGACGGCTTTCACTCTGGCCCATGCCTCCACCGAAAGAGACAATTCGAGAGTCGTTCGCGCAAGAAGGCGCAGAGACCTTCGAACTTGCCGGGGCTCTGTGACGCTGGAAACCACCCCGGTCCGCGTGGTAATATCCAAACACTTTAGTAAACGTAGTTATCACTAGCCCCCGCAACCGCGACAGCACTAGTTCGAGCCATGTTGAATAAGCAAACTTTACATCATCGTCCGCTCGATACCCGCTGCAACCTTTTCGCCGACTAGCAGTCCTTTCCTCTCTATTTTCGCCCCCGATTGACGAAGAGTCTCGACTCTGGCAGTCGAGCCAACCTGGTTCCGAAAGGTCCTCTTTCCAGGAGGCCGGTTTCAAAGGAGAGCGCACCGATGTCCAGCAGCACCATGGCCCCGCCAAAACGTCCAGAGATTAAGACTCCACTGCCCGGTCCGAAGGGTAAAGAGATTATCGCCGCGGACGCACAGTTTGTTACCCCTTCATATCCGAGACCTTTATTCAAGCTGGTCGTCGAACGCGCTCAGGGCGTCTGGGTCGAGGATGTTGACGGCAACACCTTCCTCGATTGCAACGCCGGTGTTGCGGTCTGCTCGACCGGGCATTGTCATCCCGAGGTCGTGCGCGCGATTCAGGAGCAGGCTGAGCAACTGATCCACATGTGTGGCACGGATTACTACTATCGCCACATGCCTGCGCTGGCGAAGAAGCTGGACGAGATAGTGCCCGTGCCGTCGCCTACGCTAACTCACTTTGCAAACAGTGGCGCCGAGGCTGTCGAGACGGCCTTGAAACTCGCCATGCACGCCACCGGCCGCGAAAAGTTCATCGCGTTCTTCAACAGTTTTCATGGCCGCACCTTGGGATCGCTTTCGTTGACTTCGTCAAAGGTGGCGCAGCGATTGGGATTCAAGCGCCAGGTGCTTGACGTTGTGCACGTGCCTTATCCGAATGAGTTTCGTAATCCGTTCCGCGCGGAAGACTGCGGCGACGGCGGCGCTGGAGCGGGCGCGCTCAACTGGATTGAGGAGCGGCTGTTCAAGACCACAACGCCACCGGAAGAGGTTGCTGCCATCGTCGTGGAAGCAGTGCAGGGTGAAGGCGGATACGTTCCGGCGCCGAAGAATTTTCTACGGGGCTTGCGCCGGATCTGCGATCAGCACGGCATTCTCCTGATAGTTGACGAAGTGCAGTCGGGCATGGGCCGCACCGGAAAAATGTTTGCTTGCGAACACTACGACGTAGAGGCAGACATCGTCTGCATCGCCAAGGGCATCGCTTCGGGTTTGCCGATAGGCGTCTGCGTCGCGCGCGCCGATCTGATGGATTGGAAGCCGGGCGCACACGCGTCCACCTTTGGCGGCAATCCGGTCTGCATCGCGGCGGCTTTGAAGACGATCGAATTGCTGCAGGGTGGGTTAGTCGAGAACAGCGCGGCGGTGGGCGCCTACCTAAAGGCCGGTCTCGAGCGCCTGCAAAAGAAGTATGACTGCATTGGCGACGTGCGCGGCATGGGCCTGATGATTGGCGTCGAGTTTGTAGAGGGTCGCACTGCAAACAAAGCGGCGCCTGAGCTTCGCGACCGCGTTGAAGTGGCTTGTTTCGAGCGCGGACTGATTATTCTTGGAGCAGGGGCGAACACGATCCGCTGGTCGCCCCCATTGATACTAACGAAAGAAAATGTTGACGTGGCGCTCGAGATTTTCGACCTGGCGATCGCCGCGTCGCTCGCAGGCTAGTTGCGGCTCTGCCGCCTGATGTGCGGAGAGGCTTCGCCTTTCCGTAAGGGCGCAAACAGTCTTGAGGCTGCGCCTCTCTTTTCAAAGGGAGGCGCAGCCTCAATATCATTTATGGCTTGCGGAAAGAAAGCCCTTCCGCACAGCAGGTGGCGCAGCCGTTCACATTGCCAAAGATGAACTCGGCTCCTAGCTCGCGAGTTTTGCTGCAATCTCGCTCATCCGAGCGCGCAGACGCTCCTCGTCAACTGTCGTGACACGACCATCGCGATAGACTTCCCTGCCCGCGACGACGGTTAAACTTACATCGCGACCAGAGGATGCAAAGATCAGCGTACTTGCGGGATCGGATGATGGAATCTGGTGTGGTCCATCGAGCGCGACGACGGCGAAATCCCCCTGCACGCCTGCTCGCAACTCGCCAATCTGTCCTTCCAAACCAAGCGCGCGGGCGCCGCCGATCGTCGCACAGTGGAAAACTTCATTTGCGCTCAAGCTGCGGTTTCCCTGATCGCCGGCGTCGCCAGGATCGATATTGTCACCGAGGCCGGCACTGACTTGTGCGCGAGCAAGCAACAGTGCGAAGCGTGCCTCCTCGAGAAGGTCGCAAGTGTTGTTGCTGGCTACGGAGTCGCTACCCAGTCCGACCGCAATTCGCCTCTCGATCATCTTGCTGAGCGGCGCCACACCGTGACCGAGTTTGGCGTTTGACTTGGGACAATGCGCCACCCGCGTTTCAGTTTCCTTCATTGTCTCGATATCCGCGTCATCGACGTTAATGCAGTGTGCCAGCAACGGGCGTGTTTGCAGGATGCCGTGATCGCCGAGGTATTGAATTGTCGAAACCTCGGGCGCGCGCCATTGGATGCCACGGCTTCTAAGCCCTTCAGCAAAAGGTCCCCGTCCCTCGCGCATCAGCGAAACTTCCATCCGCGTTTCCGCCGCATGCATCATCAGCGGCAGGCCCTCAGTGAGGGAAAACTCCGCTATCATTTCCAACTGCGACGCGCAAACTGTATAAGGCGCATGCGGCGAGACTCCGCACTTGACCAAAGACGTCTCGCGTTCGCGTAACCGCGCAACTTTCGCCTTGAGTTTTTCAAAGTTCTCTTTGGCGAGTTGCGGGTCAGGGCCAAACGATTCCTGGAACACGATGCCGCGCAGGCCAACGTCGCGAAGAGCATTTATTGATTCCTGCGCTGCGTCGCTCGCGTCGGCGACGCACGTCACGCCGGATCGCGCCGCTTCGCATGCGCCCCAGGCTGCCGAAACGTTCAAGTCGTCCGCGCTCATTCGCTCGCGTCGGGCGGTGGTGAGTTTCTTCAACCACGCAAAGAAGTCAGTCTCCTCGTTTTCGAGAAGTCCGCGCATTGCGGTCAGTTCTAAATGAGAGTGGGCGTTGACCAGCCCCGGGACAATCGCCGACTCGCCAAGATCGCGCACTGTTGCTTGAGGGAATTGGGTGACGAGCTCTGCGCGTCTGCCAACTGCGATGATCCGTTCGCCGTCAATGGCGAGGGCCCCATCGGCAATTGCATTCGATGACACGGGTAAGACCCAGCGCGAGAAATAGAGTGTGGTCATTGCTTATACAATCCAAAGAGACTAAGCGATTGGGTTTGACCACTACTCAGTCGCCGCGTTCATGAGTTGAGGTCGTCAGGTCTGAACCAAGCGCCGGAAGCTCACTGAGTAGCCGGCGGTTACCGTCGATGGACGTTACGATGCTGACACGAACCACGTGCTCGCCTTCGGGGTTGTTGTCCACGTCGAAGTCTTCGAGTTGCAGGTGCTGTCGCTCCAGCAGATCAAGCAGGTTTTCCAGAAATTGAGCCGGGTCTCTTGTCTTCAGGGAATAGTGAAACATCCGCTGCCGTCTTATTACAAACCGTTCAACCCTTCGCAATACCACCAGCACAGAAATGATGAGGACCGTCGATAACAATGCTGGGCTAAACATTCCTTCGCCGATCGCGATACCCACGGCTGCAACAATGAAGATCGTCGCCGCTGTTGTAAGGCCCGTGATCGACCCGCGCGCCTGTAGGATCACTCCTGCGCCCAGAAACCCTATGCCCGTTACGACCTGAGCCACGAGCCGTGCCGGATCAGTATAAGGAGCGCCGCCTCCGATGTGGCGAGAGATGATCATAAACAGGGCTGAGCCCATGCAGATCAGCACATTCGTTCTGAGCCCGGCGGCCTTGCGGCTTAACTCTCTTTCAAAGCCGATCGCGCCGCCGCACAAAATGGCCAGCACCAGCTTTAACGCGATCACGATGTTTAGCGAAGTAGTGATCATACGACAGCCTCTAGTTTGTAACCGGAGTTGAAAAACTCAACGGGCTAATGCAGGCGAAGGAGCGCTCACTGGAGTCATGGCAGTTTGCGCGGGTCCTTTCACTTTGCGGTATCGTTCGAGTATCGAGATGACGTAGGCGCGCGTCGAAGGAATTTCGATCTTTTTAATGAACTCCTCGCCCGACAATTGCCTGGCCCCTTCCGCAACCTTGCTCCACTCCGCGACTCTGCTGGGACCGGCATTATACGCGGCTATTACTCGCGACTCCGGATCCGGAATATCACGATACTGCTCGTAAATCTTTTCGAGATACCAGCAGCCGATCTGAATGTTTCGTTCGGGATCGCGCAACAAGCTCGTCGGACTCTGGCTCATCTGCCGTTCCAAGTCGTGCATGCCCGTTTCCGCCGCCCACTCCCGGCCCACTGCCGGCGTAATTTGCATCAAGCCAATCTCGCCGCTCTTGCCGTTTTTCCAGGGACTGAAATAAGTCTCCTCGTAAATGATGCTCCACACCAGATCCGGGTCGAGACGATAAACACCTGCCTGTCTGGCAATCAAGCCATCGTAACGGTGAATCCAATACTGGTTGAGAAAATAGAAACCGAGAACGATTGTGAGGATTATGAGGCTAACGACCGCGAAACGTTTCATTGAAATAGA
>JBGQJH010000158.1:0-6174 GCA_041498935.1 Pyrinomonadaceae bacterium
CCGCGGCGCGAAGGTTGAGGGGAAGCCAAAGGCCGCTGGTGGTATTCGGGTCCACAGTATTTCTTGGGCTCAGTACCCAGCACGAAAGTCCTCGTGCGGATCACTGGACATGATTCCACCGCAATCAATCCCGTCGTCGGATCGATATCGAGCGTAATGGTTCCTTCCAAACGCCCACTCTGATCGGTTCGCACTTCAGATTTCGGCGGCTTCGCGCGCGGCGACGGCGGTGGCGATGGCAGAGTCGTCATTGGCGGCAATACTTGATCGGGCGGGAGCGGCGACTCGTCCGTTTCCGGCGTGGCTTCCGGCTCGGTCTCCAGGGGTGAAGCGCCCTGGGCCGCAGTGCCGTTGATGAACAGTTCGATGCGTTTGTCCGGATCGTCCTCTGACGCCGGGCCACCGGTTTTGGGATTTATCGCAACCTGCTCGATCCCAGCCGGCATTTGCCAATCGCCCTGCCACTCGGGGTGTTCCGCCAACGCCACTTCCATGAAATCGGTCCAGATCGGCAAGGCGGAGTTTGCTCCAGTCAGGCCAAGCTGTGAACCGTCGTCGAATCCTACCCAGACGACGCAAACGAGATTTGGCGTGTAACCGGCGAACCAGCCGTCGCGAGAAGTTCCGGTCTTGCCCGCGACATTTGCTTTGAAGCCGCGCGCCCTCACTTTCGCGGCCGTGCCGCGATTAATCACGTCTTTCATGAACGAAGTCATTACGTAAGCAACGTCAGGTCGCAGCATCTCGTTCTTTTGCGGTGTCGGCGCGGCGATGGTCACGCCGCTCCCCGTGGTAATGCGGTTAATGGCGATCGGCGTAGTTCGCGTTCCCAAATTGGCAAAGCCGGTGTAGGCCGAGGCCACTTGCAAAGGCGTAGCTTCACTCGTGCCGAGCGCCATTGCCGGATAGGCTCGCGGCGGTTTTGGCAATCCAGCCTTTGCGGCCAGGTTCATGACCCGGCCAATCGTGACCTCCATCGCCACATCCACCGTCACCACGTTCAGACTGTGGACCAACCCATCGCGCAGAGTCACGGGAGCGTGGCTGTAGGTGTCGCCAAAGTTTCCCGGTGAGTATTCCTGGTTATCGAAGGTAAACGTCTTCGGCTCGTCGATGTATGTCGTGGCGGGCGTGATTACGCGCGGAACCGGATCGTAGGCAGTGTTCAGCGCGGTCGCGTAAACGAAAGGCTTGAACACTGAACCCGGTTGGCGCAATGCGTCGGACACGCGATTGAGTTGACTCTTCCCGTAGTCGCGCCCGCCCACCATCGCCACTATCTCGCCGGTCTTAGCGTTCATAGCCACGAGCGCTGCTTGCAGTGTCCCAGGTTCAAAACGCCTGGCTTCAACTTTGTCGAGCGCCGTAAGCTGTTTCGAAACGGCCGCGTATGCTGCCCGTTGCAAATCGAGATCGATGGTGGTGTAGATGCGTAGATGTTCCGCGGCGCCTGGGCCGGCAATGATGTCGCCTAACTGGCCCTGAACATAGTCGGAAAAATACGGTGCATCGGAAACATCGATGCGGCCCTTCGTCGGAGCAATCTGAAGCGGAGTCTGCTTTGCCTGGTTTGCTTCCTCGCCGGAAATTGCGCCGGTTTCAGCCATGTTGTCCAAAACCTGATTGCGCCGCGCGGTAGCCGTGTCTATGTCATGGTATGGGTTGTAACGATTAGGACTACGAATCAGTCCTGCCAGAAAAGCCGCCTCAGGCAGCGTCAGATTGGTGACGTCTTTGCTGAAATAAGCGTCGGCAGCTTCCCCAAAACCATTTATCGAGAAGCCCGACTGTTGGCCCAGGTAAACCTGGTTGCAGTAAAGGGCAAATATCTGCTGCTTCGACAAGCGCGTCTCAAGGATGATAGACATGTACGCTTCCGCGACCTTGCGCTTCAAAGTTTTCTCAGGCGATAGCAGCAGATTCTTGACTAACTGCTGCGTGATGCTCGAGCCACCCTGGCGCGCAATTGGAGAATTAGGATCACTGTCGTAGCGACGCACCAGCGCGCGCAAGATGCCGCGAACGTTAACGCCATAGTGCTCGAAGAACGCGCGATCCTCGGTGACGGTAATTGCCTTTACGAGATGAGGCGGCAGGTCGTTGAAACCGATCACTTTGCGCTTGGCCCGCTCGCGCCCGGTCACCGAACTGATCAGTTCGGGTTCAAGCCATGCTTTGTCCAGGTGCGTATTGCCTTCGAGTTCCGTGAGAGAGCTGATCGTTTTTCCGTTGCGCGAGAATTGGACTCGCACTTTTTGAAACTGGCGCTGGCCATCGACGGTAATGTTTTCGCTTGGCTCAATATCAACGTTTCCATCGCCTAGCGAATACCGGCCACGCGCTTGGTCTGCCTGTTGGGTCTTCTCGACGTAACCGGCATGTTTGAGAAACTCAACGAGCCGCTCCGGCGTGAGCGTTTGTCCCACGCGAAGTTGTTTTGGCGCCGCGTAAATTCCCGCGGAACGAGTGAACACTTCGCCCTTCAGCAGGTTGTCGATACGACCAGAAAAGACTGTCCAGTAGTAAATCAGAAATCCGACGACTAGAGCGGCAATAACAAGTAAGGGAATGATTACTGGAGGACTGATGAGCCGTCGGGCCAGGCGGCGCCAAAAGCTCTCTTCTGGTTCAGCATAGGCAACGATGCGCGATCTGGATTTCGGGTCCTTCTTCGGCCGCATCCCTGCCGGGGGTCCTGCATCAGCTGGGTATCTTACTGGCATAGGAGACAGGCGATAGACCCGGAGCGGTCTGCGCGTCGCGTCTGTGATCAGTCGTCCATCCTCACAAGTTAAATGCTAACCTCTTGAAACCAGCGTGTCCACCCAAGAAGTTTAGAGTACATCAAGCTTTAGCTTGCGTCGCGAATCGGCAGCCTAAAGCCTACCACCCCCCCGGGCGGGCAGCCCGCGTGGGGACCCCGGGCTGGACTCTGAACCTTCGGCTTCAAACTGCATCAGTAGCCTCGCGCTACATTCATTGACAGCGTGTCGTTCCTTTAGTTAACGTCCAGCGGCACACAACTTCGACCTGCGTTTAGATGCGATTTCTGATGTATGAGTTTAACGCCCACCGGCGTGCGCACGCTTGCCGGGAATCATCGCCGAATACTTCTCGCATTGGCCGCGGTGGCGATTGCCATCGGGTTTGGCGCTGCCGGCTTCTATCTAATCGAGGGCTGGTCGATACTTGATAGCCTTTACGTTTCCGCGCAAACGGTAACCACCGTCGGCTATGGCGACCTGACTCCGGCGACGAGAAATGGCCGCATCTTTTCAACGATTTTCATGCTCGGCGGGGTCGGCATTGTACTCTACGCGCTCACCGCGACGGTGCATGCAATCGTTCAATCAGAACTGGTTGCAACCTTCGGCCAGCGGCGGCAGTCTCGAAAAATGAGCAAACTGCGAAACCACTTCATCATCTGCGGCGCTGGACGCGTAGGCTCGCATCTGGTCCGGGGACTGCTGGGCAGTGCGGAAACTTTTATCGTTATCGAAAGGGATCCGCAGAGGGTTGCGGAGTTGACCGACCTTGGTGTGGTTGTGTTAGTGCGTGATGCGACGCTGGAAGATAGCCTGCAAGAAGCCGGCGTGGAGCATGCGCGCGGTCTGGCCGCATGCCTGCCGGACGACGCTGACAATGTTTACGTCGTGCTGACGGCGCGCGATCTGAATCCGCGGTTGCACATCGTCGCTCGCGCCGTCGAGGAACAAGCGGAAGCGAAATTGATTCGCGCCGGTGCTAATCGGGTGGTTGCGCCGACGATTATCGGCGGTCACCGCATGGCGATGGCTTTGACGAAGCCGGCGGTGGACGACTTCCTCGGTTCGATTACGGCTAACAAGTTGGAGTTGGCGTTTGAGCAACTTGAAGTCGAGCCTTCGTCAATTCTGGCCGGACAAAAACTAAAAGAGACAATCATTCGCTCGGAGTTAGATATCGTCGTCGTCAGTATCCGGCGCAGCAACGGTCAGATACTTTTCAATCCGAGCGGCGAAGCCACGATCGAAAACGGCGACATTCTTATCGCCATCGGACACGCAGAGTCGCTCATGAAATTGGCGGCGCTGGCCAAAGGACAAGTCTGAAGTCCAACGTCCAAAGTCCAAAGTCCAAAGTCTGAATACATTGATCTCTTGTCAGCAGATGCCAATAAACCAGAGTGAAAAGATATATGACAGATCGACCCTCTTAGACTTTGGACTTTGGACATTGGACTTTGGACTTTGGACTTTAAACCTGGGGCCTTGGATGAAATGAAGATCTTAGTTACCGGCGGCAGTGGTTACCTGGGCATACACGTTCGCCGCTTTTTTGACGCCGACGATTTTTCCCGCCGTTCCGGCCATGACATTCTTAGCGACGACGTTGAGCTGGTCGCGAACTACGACGCCGTCATTCACCTCGCAGCCTACCTCGATAAGGACCCTGCCGGCGCCGAGCTTTGTTTCCGCACAAACGCTGAGGGCGCCGCGAATGTAGTCAAACACCTCCGGCCCGGAGCGGCCTTCATCTATGCGTCCACCAAGGACGTCTACGGCTCGAATGCGGAGTCGTACAGCGAGGTCCCGGAGACTTGTCCAACTGACTACTGCCGGCAAACGGCGCTGGAGTGGTCGAAGTTGATCGGGGAACGCTATGTGGAATACTACGCGCGGCAGCGAAATGTTCGCGCCTGCATATTCCGAATGTCCACGGTCTATGCTCGACCGTCTGACGGAAATGAAAACGGTTTCGTCACCCACTGGGTGGAGTCAGTCAAACGAGGCCGGCCGATTCGGCTCCCTTTAGGTGGTCATCCGGTTCGCGACATCCTGCACGTGGACGACCTCTCGCGTGCCTGCCGGGCCTTTGTTGACTCGTCTCTCGGCTTCGGTTTGTATAATCTGGGTGGTGGCAAGGAGAACGCGGCCAGTTTACTGGAGTTGGTAAACACCGTCGCCGGGATGATTCAGCTTGCGCCGGTCATCGTCAATGACGACACCTTGCCACACCCGGTGCCGGTTAATTACGTTTCTGATTTGAGTCGGGTTCAGGAGCAACTAGGCTGGCGGCCGGAGATAGGAATCGAGGAGGGCATTCGATCGTTGTTGTAACGTCGAACGCGGATAAAAGTAGATTTGTAAGCAATGAGTGAATTCAACTCCGAAAATATCGAGCGCATCGTGGTTCGCGGAACCAACTGGGTCGGCGACGCAGTGATGACTGTGCCGGCCCTGCGTGAAATTCGCCGTCTTTTTCCCAAGGCCCACATCACACTCGCCACTCGCTCCTGGGCCAAGGGTCTCTTCGCCGGCGCGGAGTTTATCGATGAATTGCAGGTTCATGAAGGCGGCGGACTGCGTTCAGTGGTTCAGCAGGTGCGCCAGTGGCGCAAACGCAGTTTCGACCTCGCCGTGCTCTTGCCAAATTCACTTGAAACAGCGCTGGTCGCTTCGCTCGCGCGCGTGCCTGTGCGGATAGGCTACGCGACCGATGGCCGGCAGGCATTGCTCACGCACCCATTGGAATTGCCTGAATGGCGCAACGCCAAACACGAGGTGTTCTACTACTTGAAGATCGTTGCGGAACTCGAATGGCTCATCAAACACGAGCAAACTTTTCTAAACACACAACCCGATGGCTCGCTCGAGATTTCGAGCGGCCGTAAGGCAGCCGCGCGAGATTTTCTTCGAACTCACGGAATCGGGAGTTTCGGCGATGGCCGCCCCCTGATTGCGCTCTGTCCCGGCTCAATTAACAGTCGAGCCAAGCGTTGGCCAACCGAGCGTTACGCGGCCCTTGCCTCTAGACTCATCGATGACTTGCAGGCGGAAGTTATCCTGATTGGATCCGCCGCGGAGGCCGAAGTATCTTTCGAAGTGAGCCGGCAGATGCGCAATAAGCCGGTGGTGTTAACCGGGCAAACTGATCTCGCGGAGCTGGTCGCCATTCTCAGTCAAGTCGATCTCCTTGTAACTAACGACACCGGCCCCGCCCACATTGCGTCCGCGCTTGGGCGGCCGACGCTGGTCATCTTCGGCCCCACGAATCCGCTGACGACGCGGCCCTTTTCGCCACTCGGCGAGATTGTGCGCCAACCACCTGATTGCGCGCCGTGCATGCTGCGCGACTGCCCAATCGATCATCGCTGCATGACCGCCATCGCGCCTGATGACGTCTTCGAACGCG
>JBGQJH010000159.1:0-6140 GCA_041498935.1 Pyrinomonadaceae bacterium
ACTTTGCGGCCACTACAGTTGAAACCCGGTCTGCTCCCGGTTCTGATGAGGGGGTGCGCCGGCTCAAACAGAATTCCTAGACAGGAATTCCCCTTTCGGCTAAATTAAGTTCCCCCCTTGTTCGCTGTCGGAGCGTTAGAAAATTATTAACCGCGGAAGGTCTCGATGATTGAGTCAAGGTTTATCGCGACTGCCTCTTCTGATTACTGGAGTTCCGAGCAATTCTCGAGTCAGTTTCTGCCGTTTCAGGGTCAGCAATCCCCATCGCATTCATCATTCGAGCAGTCGGCAACCAGGGAAAACGAAAAACCCCGCTCGGCCCTGGTTGTAGACGACGTCTCCGATGTTACGGAGATGCTTTCAATGCTGTTGACGCATGCCGGGTATGAAGTATCGACGGCTTCCTGTGCTCACGATGCAATTGCTTTAGCGCGCGAGTACCATTTCGATATTGTGATCTCGGATATTGGCATGCCCGAAATGAACGGCTACGAACTCGCCGAAGCATTAAGGTCGCTGCCGGGTTATGAAACAGTGCCGCTGGTAGCAGTCACCGGCTATTCCATGTTTAATGATCGCAATCGCTCGCTGACTGCCGGATTTAATGAGCATGTGACTAAGCCAATTGATCCACGCGCCTTCCTCACACTTCTCGAACAACTGTGAGATTAGGCTGTGCTTGTCCTAAAGCAGTTGGGCGGTAGATGAAAACGCCGCGTCTTCCTTCAGTTTTTCAATCCGAGTCTGCATTGCGCGCTGCGGAACTGTGCGCCGGCGCAATCGCCATTGGCCTGATATTCTGGAAACTTCAATACTCCACCTCCGCAATCTGTTGCGGCGACTATGATGGTTACTATCACATCAAGTGGACCCGCATGCTGTGGGAAGCGCTGCGCAATCGCAGTTTTCCTCCACCGTTTACCTGGTTGCCGTTGACCACGCTCGATCCTAAACACTACGTCGACCATCATCTGTTGTTCCACTTTTTCCAGATGCCGTTCACCTGGTTTGGCGACCTGCGATCAGGCGCAAAAATCTCTTCGACTATCTTCGCGAGCGTGGCGGTTTTCTCGTGCTACTGGTTCTTAGTGCGCTATCGAATTCGTTACTCGCTTATGTGGCTGCTGGCGTTGCTGGCCTGTTCGGCGCCGTTTCTTTACCGGCTCAACATGGCCAAGGCGCCACCCTTCGCGATCATTTATCTGATAATCGGAATCCACCTGCTGTTCACAAAAAAATATTGGCCGCTGGTCCCGCTTGGTTTCATCTTTGCTCTAACTTACGACATGTTTGTGTTGCTAATCCTGGCCGCCTTTATCTGGACGGCTGTGATTGGCTGGACGGAACGTCGCTTCGAATGGCGACCGATTGCCTGGGTCCTCCTGGGAACAGCCGCCGGACTAATAATCAATCCTTACTTCCCCACAAACCTGCACCTGTTTTACGAGCATCTGAAAACTAAATTAACGACTTCCGGGTTTTCTACAAAAGTCGGCAATGAATGGTATCCCTACGACTCCTGGGATTTTCTGGGCAACTCGATTGTGGCCTGTGCGGCGATGGTGGTGGGCTACCTGGCTTTCGATCCGTCCGATCGCAAGCGGGCGCATCATTCATTATTCTTCCTGATCTTTTCGACCGCGCTTATGATCATGACGGCGCGCTGGAAACGAATTGCCGAATACTGGCCGCCCTTCGCGGTGATCTTTTCTGCCTTCGCACTTCAACCCTGGTTGCAGGGTACTCGTTCGACACTGACGCGGTTGTCAGCGGATATACTCGACGAGTTGCAACCGTTTCTTGACCGTCCCCAGACCACAACTCCGGGCGCTGAAGCAGATATGAAGGCACTCTGGCGAACGATCGCGCTCGCCGCCGTGGCTGTATCGCTGGGGATAGCTCTCTTTCTTAATCTTCGAGTGACGATAAAGGATATTGGCGACAGTAAGCCCCACGATTTTTACCGCGCCGGGTCTGAATGGATGCGCGCCAATGTGGCGCCTGGCCAGATAATTTTCAACACCGACTGGGACGACTTTCCCCGATTGTTTTATTACGACCCTAGTCACGTTTACGTGTCAGGACTCGATCCAACGTATCTGTTCGACAAGGATCCGGCGCTCTCCAAACTCTACGAACGCATCACGCTTGGTGAGGAAGAGGATCCTGGTCCCCTGATCCGCGAACGCTTTGGCGCGCGCTACGTGTTCACCGATAATTCGCACGACGACTTCTCTGACAATGCCAAAGCGAGTGGCTGGTTTGAGATAGTCTACGAAGATCGCGATTGCACGATCCTGCACATACGCGATCAGAAAGTAGCGCCGGAGCCGGAGGAGTCGAACGACAATGACGGCGGGGACGAAGAGCCTCAGCAGGAGCCGCAGCAGGACAACAGGCCGTGAATTCCTCTGGCGGCTTAAATTCGATTGCTCTGTGTAACCTCTGTGCTCTCTGTGTCTCTGTGGTGAGTGGTTGTCAGACGTTTATTAACCACAGAGACACCGCAGGACACAAAGGTTGCACAGAGAAGCGACCCGTTTAGAAAAGCGGACTTGTCCGCCCCGACCGTGGCACACGTGCCAACTCTAAACGTCGGGGCCCATCACTCGTGATTCCAAACGGTGACTCAGTAGTCTAATATTTGCCCATATGATGCTGCGCAAACTTCTTAGTCCCAGCCTGATTGTTCCGGTATTGCTGATCACCGGAATTGCACTGACCTCGTGTAGCGGCGGCAATACCAACACCGCTTCTTCAAATGCTCCCGCCGACGCGCAGTCGACGCCCGTTGCATCACCTAAGACCGGTTTTGAGGCGGACCTGGATTATGTCCGCAAAGGTCAATACACATACGTTTGGATTTTTTCCCGGAAAGATGGCAAGGCGCTGGATAAGAACGATGCCGCCTATCTGAGGACAAACGCGCCGCAGGTTGTTGACTGGGTTACTACCGATCAGGGCACGCGAGTTATCGCGGGAACTAACTTTGATCTGAGAAAAGGACCCCTGGAACTACTCAAGAAGCGATTCAAGGTCGAAGACTACACGGGCAAGTGAAGGCCGTGGGCAGTAGGCAGTAGGCAGTAGGCAATGGACAGGAGCTGTAGGCAGACACTTCAACCCGGAGGGTTGGGCGAAAGTAGCCGGTGGTCGTAGCGCAGCGTAGACCACCGGGTAATAGGCGGTTAAAGAATTTGCACCCTGAAGAGTCTGTCGGAAAAATAAATTGGCCGACGTAGAATCAACAAGTTAGAAGGACGGAGATGTCTGCAAGTTATTGATTCTTCGTTCATCGCTCTATTTTTCCGACAGACTCTGAAGGGGTGCCATAAGGTTTTCATCTCGAGGTTTTCATCTGGCGCCCTTTCAGGGTGCTATCTTTTTCCCAACGTTTTCCGGTGGTCTGCGCTGCGCTTCGACCACCGGCTACTATGGTGCAGCCTTTCAGGCTGCCTGCCGCCCGATACTTCACTTCGCTGGTGTATTCTTCGCAAAGTCTCCGGCCTTGATGATCGTTATCTTTGTGGGATCGATATACTGGCGCATTGCTGCGACGATTTGTTCGGGCGTGAGCGCTTTGAGCTTGGCGTCGAGGTCGGCGTCAAACTGAAGTGTCCGCCCCAGGAACAAATAGTTGTTCAAACGGCCTGCCAACTCGTTGTCCTGAGCGCGACTGACCTGGCGCGATTGTAGGTAACCAGACTTGGCAGCCTCGACTTCTTCCGCGGTGAAGCCATCCTTCAGCATGCGCGCGATCTCCTCCTTGAATGCGGCTTCAAGCTTGTCGACATTTTGCGGCGCGTAGATCGCCGATGCCGTGAAGCGTCCGTATTTGTCGAGAGCGCTGATGTTGATTCCGGAGCCAACACCGTAACTCAATCCCTCTTTTTGCCGAATGCGCGCCGCGAGACGCGAATTCAGGAAACCGCCACCGAGCATGTAGTTGCCAAGCAACAACGCCGGGTAATCGGGATTGTCGTCGCGTATCTTCAGATTAAAGCCGGCGAGGAAGAAGGCGTTGGCCTTGTCTGGCGTCGGGAACGACTGGTTGGTGGCCGCGACGTCTTTGTAGACACTCGGCACGCGCGTGAAGGGCTTGGGACTCTTCCAACTGGCGAACAGATCGTTAGCGAGCTTAGCGATCTCATCCTTGTCAAAATCGCCGATGACCGTAAGCTGCGCGTTCGATGCGCCATAGAAGTCGTGATAGAACTGCTTGGCCTGATCAAGCGTCGCCGCGTTGGTTTCCGCCACGTCCTCATCTGGCGTGGATACGTAGCGCACGTCCCCTTTCGGGTACGGGCTTAGCTGGCGACCGAATGCGGTGGAAGCAATTTGCGTCGGCTCGCTCTTCTGTCGCTCAATGCTCGTCAGGTTCTGCTGCTTGAGCAAGTCAAACTCGCTCGCCGGAAAAGCCGGCTCACGAAGAACTTCGGCAACCAGCCGCAGCACGGCCGGCAGGTTTTCCCGTGTAGTCTCGATGCTAACAAAGGCTTGCGTTGAGCCACCAAAAACATTTGCGCGAGCCTTCAAACGATCCAGTTCATCCTGGATCTGCTGGCGCGTGTGTTTAGTCGTGCCGCGCATGAGCATCCCGCCCGCGAGTTGTGCGGCGGTGGATCTGTTCATCAAACTCTTCTCATCGCCATAGCGCAGCGTCATCTGTGCCACCACCTTGCCGCCGCGCGTTTTTTTCGGCAGCAGTGCCAGCTTAATGCCGCCAGCATTGCTGCGCGTGGTGCGCGCTTCGATATTGGCCGGTGATGGATCAAAGGCCTCGCCCGCCGCAACTGTCGCGTCGCCCTTGTAGCCCTTAAGCGCCGCTGCCAGGTCCGGTGTATCCGGAATCTCGGCCCGGTCGGGTTTGGGGGTGGGGATGAAAAGCCCCAGCGTGCGGTTGGCCGGTTTGAAATAGCGCGCCGCGACCTGCGTCACCTCTTCAGGCGTAACTTTGCGCAGCCGGTCGCGATGCAGGAAGTACAGGCGCCAGTCTCCGGCGCCAATAAACTCGCTCAGAGTCAGTCCCACGCGGTCCGAGTTGTTCAGCGTGAGCTCGATGTTCTTCAGTAACTTGGAGCGCGCCCGCTCAACCTCTTCTTTGGTCGGCGGGGCGGCGGTGATGCCTTCGATGGTTTCGAGCAGCGTATCGCGGGCGGCGTCAAGGGAGTCGCCCTGGCGAACTTCCGCGCCGAAAATTGCGAGCGTCGGGTCGTGCCATTGAAAGTCGAAACCAAAGATCGAACTCGCCTTCTTCGTCTCGACCAGCGCCTTATGCAAACGACCGGACGGCGTGTCGCCCAGGATCTGAGCGATGATGTCAATCGCGGCGAAGTCGGGATGCGATCCGGCGGGAACATGGTAGAGCGCCTGCACAAGTTGCGTGTCGCCGGTGCGACGCAGCGTTACCGAGCGCTCGCCGTCCTGCGTGGGCTCGACGGTGTAGATTTTCTGTAGCGCGCGGGTTGGGCGCGGAGTGGGCGAGAAGTATTTGTCGACCAATCCGAGCGTTTTCTGTTCGTCAAACTTGCCGGCGATCAGCAACACTGAGTTATCCGGCTGGTAGTAGTTGTGGTAAAACGCCTGTAGCCGTTCGATCGGGACGTTTTCAATGTCGCTGCGTGCGCCGATAGTGGTCTTGCCGTAGTTATGCCAGATGTAAGACGCGGCCATTGAGCGTTCGAGCAAGACATTGAAAGGGCTGTTCTCGCCAAGTTCAAACTCGTTACGAACGACGGTCATCTCGCTGTCCAGATCTTTCTTCGCGACGAACGAGTTGATCATGCGGTCGGATTCAAGATCGAGGGCCCAGTTAAGGTTCTCGTCAGTGGCGGCGAAGGTCTCGAAGTAGTTGGTGCGATCAGACCAGGTCGAGCCATTGGGCCGAGCGCCGTGCGCGGTCAACTCCTGCGGAATGTTCGTATGCTTCGGCGTGCCTTTGAAGACCATGTGCTCGAGCAAATGCGCCATGCCCGTTTCACCGTAATTCTCCGTCGCTGAGCCGACGAGATACGTCATGTTTACGGTTATGGTTTGCTTGCTCTGATCGGGGAACATGAGAACGCGGAGGCCGTTAGCCAGCCGGTACTCGTTGATGCCTTCGACGGAAGTTACCAGCTCAATGCCTTTAGGCAACGCCG
>JBGQJH010000160.1:0-6135 GCA_041498935.1 Pyrinomonadaceae bacterium
CCGGAAGACAACCAGATCGAGTTGCTCGATCTCTTGAAACGCTTCGACATGGTTCTAAACATTTTTGGAGATGAGCAACGCGAAATGCTCGACAGCGAAATTCAGAATTTGATTGACGAGCGCCAGGAAGCTCGCCGCCGTCGCGACTTTGGCCGCGCCGACGAGATTCGGGATGAACTCGCGGGCCGCGGCATAATCCTCGAAGACACCAAAGACGGCGTCCGCTGGAAGCGAAAGTAGACATCTCGCCATGACCGAAGTAACTCTGGAAACTGAACGCCTCATACTCCGCATGTGGCGTGATGACGATCACGAACAATACGCGAAGCTTTGCGCCGACCCCGAGGTGATGCGCTTTCTGGGCGGCAAGACTTTTAGTCCCATGGAATCATGGCGACACATGGCCTTCATGATCGGCCACTGGCACCTGCGCGGCTACGGCCCCTGGGCAATAGAGGAAAAGAGCAGCGGCAGACTGCTCGGCCGCATCGGCTTTTTCAATCCTGCCGGTTGGCCAGGATTCGAACTCGGCTGGACACTCGGAAGAGAGTTCTGGGGAAAAGGGTACGCCACCGAAGGCGCACGCCGGGCGCTGGATTACGCTTTCAACGAACTTGATAAGCACCACGTCATCAGCTGTATCCATCCAGATAACGCGCCGTCGATACGACTCGCTGAGCGACTGGGCGAGAAGCTCGAAGGCGAAGCAGAAATCCACGGCATTAAGGTTGTGGTCTACGGCGTTGATCGGCCAGGAGCGCGTTGAGCAGTTAAAGGAGAAGAGCCCGGCAGTTCACTACGGAACCAGGACAGAAAAAAAGAAGTCCGTAGAGCAGACGACTGAGCGCTTGGTGATCAGCCGTCCGCTTCACGGACTCTATTGTTTCTTTACCTGGCCCACAGATGAATCGGTGGGCTACTCTCAATCGTCCACCCGGCGGACTCAGTTTGCCTTACCGATTACTTCTCAGAATCCCGGCGGTGGTGGCGGTCCATGACCGGGTCCGGGACCGCGATGCTGCTCGCCGTGCATCTTCATCATCTGGTCGGCCTTGGTGCGTTGCTCCGCCGTCAGCAAAGCATATAGCTTCGAGTGCATGCGCAAGTGATCGACCATCTCATCGGCCATCAACTGCGCCTGTTGGTTAGCAAGCGGGCGCACCGTTGCTTCATCGAATTGACCGCTAGCAGTGGCCGCATCGATTTGCTTGCGAATATCGTCAAGTTTGGCGTGGCGCTCCTCTTCGGTTGTCCGCTGCGCCTCCAATATCGTCTTCACCTGTTCTTTTTGAGCATCCGTCAGGTTCAACTCGCGGGAGATATGCTCAACCATGTCCTGCGGTCCGCCACCGTGCATTCGTTCACCCATGCCCGGGTGTCCCTGGGCCAGCGCAAAAATCGTTGCGCCGATAACCAGCGCGGCGATGCCGGCAATCACCAAAATTCGATTTCTCATTCGTCAGTCTCCTTTAGTTAATAGGCCGACAGTTTATCCATCAGGCCGCTCTGTGTACACATTCTTATACGCTACTTCCATCGCGCGCGATGTAAAGACTCGGTTAATCTCATGTAAAGTTTTGTAAAGAGCGCGGTCATATCAGAACCGGGAGCGGTAGCGACCGGGTGGGTGTTCCCCAAGAGAACCCTGTGGATCACCTGACCCGGTCGCTACCGCTCCCGGTTCTGTATCGGACAGTTGACACTTCTTTACGAAGCCAAAACCGCGGTTGGGCTACAATGGGCGGCTTAGCAGGACAGACTCTCTCTAGTCTGTCTCTTAAGAACAGACAGGCAGGGATGCCTGTCTTACACCGACAATGGATCAAGTACTCATCATCGACGACGACGTGGCGCTTTGCGAGTTGGTGACCGAGTATCTCGAGCCGCTGGGTTTCCAGATCGAATCAGTGCACCGCGGAGATGCTGGAGCCGAACGGGCGATCGCCGGTAAGTATTCGCTCGTTGTGCTCGACGTCATGCTGCCCGGGCTCAATGGTTTTGAAGTCTTACGACGAATACGCGCCGACTCAAAGGTCCCGGTGCTGATGCTTACGGCGCGCGGCGATGACGTCGATCGCATTGTGGGGCTTGAGATCGGCGCTGACGATTACCTGCCGAAACCTTTCAATCCCAGAGAATTGGTGGCAAGGATCCGCGCCATCCTGCGCCGTACGACTTTGGACAAACCCGGCGACCACGCGCTGACAAAGAAACTGAGCGTGGGGGATGTGGAGCTGGACGGCGGCACGCGCGCGGTTTATCGCGCCGGCGAGAATGTGGAACTCACCGCGGTCGAGTTTGACCTGTTGGAAAAGTTGCTGCGCGCCGCCGGGCGCATAATCACACGTGAGGAGCTGTCGAAAGAGGTGCTCGGACGCAGCTCCTCGCCTTTCGATCGCAGCATAGACATGCACATCAGCAACCTGCGCAAGAAGCTCGGTCATCAGTTTGGCGCCACCGAGCGAATCAAGACAGTGAGAGGCGTTGGTTATATCTATGCGCAGGCGAGCGCCGCTGGCGGAAAGTGAAAAGTTTGCCGCGAAGTCTGTTTCTGAAAATCTTCCTGTGGTTCGGCGCTGTGGTGGTCACGGTGATTGTGAGCACGTTTGTCGTCGGCGAACTAATGCGCCCGGATTTGTCGTCGCCGATCCACAGACCGCTCGATCTCGCTCTCAATGCTTACGCGCAAGCAGCCGCTGACGCTTACGAGCGAGACGGGCAAGGCGCGCTCGCCGCTTACCTCAACCGCATAGAACACGAGTCAAACATCCGTGCATTTTTGTTCAACAGTCAACTCCAGGAGTTGTCGGGTCGCCGCATACCTGCCGGCGCTGCGGAAGTAGCGCGGAAGGTTCTTGAAACGCGACTCCCGGAGATTGCCGCCAATGAGCCTGCCTCTCTCTTAGCCCGGCCGGTGGTGACGCCGCGCGCCCAATACGTGCTCGTCGCCGAAATGCCGCCACGGCCGCCGCCACCTTTGTTCCACCCGACCATGCATCTGCTGGCCATCATCCTGGTCGGCGGACTCTTCTGCTATGGGCTAGCCAGGTATCTCACTTCGCCGGTGGCTAAACTTCGCGCCGCAACTCAGGAGCTGGCCCGCGGGAACTTAAGCGCGCGCGTCGGGCCGGCTCTGGGAAAACGTCGTGATGAAATGGCATCTCTTGCGGCCGACTTCGACCGGATGGCTGAGAAGATCGAGTCGCTCATCAACAGCCAGCGTCGGCTGCTCGGCGACATCTCCCACGAGCTGCGCTCGCCCCTCGCGCGCTTGAATGTTGCGCTGGAGTTGGCACGACAGAGGTCCGGCGCTGACGCCATCAGCGCGCTGGAACGCATTCAACGCGAAGCGGAGATCCTCAACGAGATGATCGGACAACTACTGTCGCTGACGCGGCTGGAAAGCGGCGCGGAGGAAATCCGGAAAAGCGAATTTGACTTGGCGCTGCTGGTACGCGAGATTGCGGACGATGCCGACTTTGAAGCGCGCAGTCGCAAACGTTCGGTAAGACTCGAATCGGCGACAAACTGCACAATCGTCGGCAACGAACAACTGCTGCGCCGCGCTATCGAAAACGTGGTACGCAATGCAGTGCAGTTCACGGCCGAAGGGACAGAGGTTGAAGTCAAACTCGAGTGCCGGGTTAAGACCAAGGGCGAAGAGCCAGACAACGAAGCTTCAAATTCAAAGTACAAAGCTCAAAGCGCAAAGTTCAGTGGGTCAGGCTTCGGGCAAGTATCTAATCAACGCATTGCCGTGATTACAGTGCGCGATCACGGCGCCGGGGTGCCGGAGAATGCCCTGGCCGAAATATTCCGTCCCTTTTATCGAGTAGATGACGCGCGCGATCGCGAGGCTGGAGGTGTCGGTTTGGGTCTCGCCATTGCCGAGCGAGCCGTGCGGCTGCATGGTGGCAGCGTTGAGGCCGCGAACGCACCAGACGGAGGCCTGGTGATAACGATTATCCTCCACTGAGCAAACAGCAGACAGCAAACAGTAAACAGCCGGCCGCCGGCAGCCTGGAAGGCTGCAAGATAGTAGCCGGTGGTCGAAGCGTAGCGCAGACCACCGGAAAGCATTGGAAAAAGATAGCACCCTGAACAGGGTGCAGCTAGTTAGCTACTTGTTACCGGTGGTCTGCGCTACGCTTTGACCACCGGCTACTTTCGCCCAACCCTGCGGGTTGCCAAACATCACTCGTGCCGCCTACCGCTACTCCGGCGTCACTCCCAGATTCCACATCAGGAACGAGTAGATATCCGCGGTTTGCTCGATCGCTTTCGTGGTGCTGCTGGCGCCATGCCCCGATTTCGTATCGATGCGAATCAGAATCGGATTGCCGCCGCCCTGGCCCGCCTGAAGCGCGGCCGCATACTTGAAATTATGCGCCGGTACTACGCGATCGTCGTGATCGGCGGTGGTTATTAGCGTCGCGGGATACTTCGCACCGGCCTTGACGTTGTGAATCGGCGAGTAGGCATAGATAGCCTTAAACTCCGCTTCGTTGTCACTCGAACCATAATCGGCGATCCAATTCCAGCCGATCGTGAACTTGTGGAAGCGCAGCATATCCATCACGCCCGCCTGCTCTACGACCGCCCTGAACAGTTCGGGCCGCTGGTTCGAAACCGCACCCACCAAAAGGCCGCCATTCGAGCCACCGTGAATCGCCAGCCGGCTCGGCGAGGTGTACTTTTTCTGAATCAGATACTCGGCCGCGGCAATGAAGTCGTCAAAGACGTTCTGCTTCTTCAGCTTTGTTCCCGCTTCATGCCACTTTTCGCCATACTCGCCGCCGCCGCGCATGCATGCCGAAGCGTAAACTACGCCCTGCTCGAGCAGCGCTAATCGCAGCGAGCTAAAACCTGGCGAGTTGGTGACGTTGAAGCCGCCGTAACCATAGAGCAGGGTCGGGTTATTTCCGTCCAGCTTGATGCCTTTCTTGTAGACGAGAAACATTGGAACCTTCGTGCCGTCTTTGCTGGTGTAGAAGACTTGCGACGTCTGGTAGTCGTCTGACTTGAAGCCGGGAATCTCAGGTTGCCGGAACAAGGTCGACTTCCTGGTCGCGATGTCATACTTGTAGATCGTCGGCGGGAAGTTAAACGTCGTAAAGGTATAGAAGGTAAACTTGTCGTCGGCTCTCCCGCCAAATCCGCCAACTGTTCCCAGCCCCGGCAATGTGATTTCGTTTTCCAGTTTGCCGTCGAGACTGTAAACGTAAGCGCGGTTGGCGACGTCTTTCAGGTAAGTGACAAAAAGCTTGCCGCCCACCGTGTTGGCGAGGTCGAGTGGTTCCGGTTTCTCGGGTATGACGTCTTTCCAGTTTTTCTCATCCGGGTTTTTCGGATCAAACAGGAAAACTCGACCGTTCGGCGCTTTGTGATCCGTAAAGATCAGAAACTTGTCGCCAACGTTGTCGACGACGCCATAGCTGTCATCGCCGATCTCCGCCACGATTGGAGTGAACTTGCTTCCGGGCTGGGAAAGATCGCGGTAGAACACGGCGTTTCCTTTCTTGCCTTTGCCGCGTTCAGAGATCGAAAGAAACGCATACCGCTCATCGTCACTGACGCCGACCCCATGGAATCGTTGCGGATTCGCCGGGTCTTCGTAAACCAACGCATCTTCCGATTGCGGCGTGCCCACCTTGTGATAGAAGACCTGATGGTTCTCATTCTTGCCCGTGAGTTCGTGACCTTTTTCCGGCGCCGGATAGCGGCTGTAATAAAAACCGTTGCCCTGCCAGGAAACGCCGGAGGCTTTCATCCACTCGACATGATCTGGTTCCGTCTGTTTACTAGCCGTGTCCAATACATAAATATCATTCCAATCAGAGCCACCTTTGGAAACGCCGTAAGCGACGTATTTTCCGTCCTTCGACAGCGAGAATGCTCCGAGTCGCGTGGTGCCGTCAGCTGATAGTTTGTTTGGATCAAGCAGAACTTCAGGCGCACCGTCCAGGCCTTTCTGTCTGTACCAGACGCTCTGGTTCTGCAAACCGTCATTCTTCGTGTAGAAGAAATAGTCGCCGCGGCGCGTGGGCGCAGAATATTTCGGATAGTTGTAAAGCTGGGTCAGGCGGTCCTTGATCTTTTGTCGAAAAGGGATCTTCTCAAGGTAAGCAAAGGTGA
>JBGQJH010000161.1:0-6129 GCA_041498935.1 Pyrinomonadaceae bacterium
AAACGGCGTGCTCGATGCGCTTGGCGTCAAGCCGGTTTTGGCCGAGGGAGAACACTTTGATCCACATGTTCATGAGGCGGTGGTGACGGAACCTACTGACGACTATGAACCTGACACCGTGATGCAGGAGATCGTGCGCGGGTTCAGAATAGGCGACAAGTTAATTCGTCCGGCGCTCGTAAAGGTAGCTGTCAAGAAATGATCCGCAGTACTCCTAACATTTAAAAGGTAGGAGTTTAATCAAAATGGGAAAAGCGATCGGCATAGACCTGGGTACCACCAACTGCTGCGTCTCCGTCCTGGAGGGCGGCGCGGTTCAAATCGTCCCCAACAAAGAAGGCGGACGAACTACGCCCAGCGTGGTCGGTTTCACCGACAAGGGTGAGCGCCTGGTAGGGCAGATCGCAAAACGCCAGGCGGTGACCAATGCCGTCAATACGGTTTATGCCGTGAAGCGGCTTATCGGCCGCAAATACAACTCCGCTGAAGTTCAGAAGATGCGGGAAACGGCGGCCTTTGAAATTGTCGATTCGCCAAACGGCGACGCGCGCGTGCGCGTGCAGGGCCGCAGCTACAGCCCGCCCGAGTTGTCTGGAATAGTGCTGCAGCGCTTGAAAGCAGCGGCGGAAGATTTTCTGGGCGAGCCGGTGACCGACGCCATCATCACCGTTCCCGCTTATTTCGACGACACGCAGCGCCAGGCAACGAAAGACGCGGGAAAAATTGCCGGCCTGACGGTAGAAAGAATTATCAACGAACCGACCGCGGCAGCACTGGCATACGGCTTAGGTAAATCTGATGTTGAGCGCATCGCGGTGTACGACCTTGGCGGTGGTACGTTTGATATTTCGATTCTGGAAATGAGCGATGGCGTCTTCGAGGTGCTTTCCACCTCAGGCAATACGTTCCTGGGCGGTGAGGACCTCGATGAGCGGATCATGAACTGGATGGCCGATCAGTTTTTGACGGATACTGGAATTGACCTGCGCAAGGATCGGCTGGCGCTACAGCGATTAAAGGAAGTAGCCGAGCGAGCGAAGTGTGAACTCTCCTCATCGACCGAAACCAACATCAATCTTCCCTTCATCGCCGCCGACGCCACCGGACCGAAGCACTTTAACAAGGCCCTGACTCGTACGGAGTTTGAAGGCCTGATAGTGGATTTGATCGATCAAACTATCGAGCCGTGTCGCAAGGCGCTCGAAGATGCCAAGCTCGAGCCAGGCGACATTGATAAAGTGATTTTGGTGGGCGGGCAGACGCGCTCGCCGATTGTTGAACGCACCGTGGAAAAAATCTTCGGCAAGAAGGCCTCAGCGGAAATCAATCCCGACGAGGTTGTCGCGATGGGCGCGGCTATTCAAGGGGGCGTGTTAACGGGCGAAGTCAAAGACATCGTGCTGCTCGATGTTTTGCCGTTGAGTCTCGGACTGGAAACGCGCGGTGGATTGTTTACCAAGATTATCGATCGTAATTCAACTATTCCCTTGCGCAACAGCCTGACATTCACCACGGTCGTAGATAATCAGACGTCTGTGGAGATTCATATTTTGCAGGGTGAGCGCGAAGTGGCGGAAGGTAATCGTTCACTCGGGAAATTTGAGCTGGTGGGCATACCGCCGAGCCCACGTGGCGTACCGCAAATTGAAGTGTCGTTCGAGGTCGACGCAAACGGGATTGTCTCCGTCTCGGCCCAGGACAAAACAACGGGCCGCGAGCAGCAGATGCGCATTACACCGACGTCCGGTCTCGCGCCGGACGAAATCCAGCAACTCATAGCAGAGGCGGAAGGCTTTGCCGATACCGACCGCGTCGCCAAAGAGATCGTTGTCCTGCGCAACAAGCTGGAATCGTTAGTGCGTAACACCCAAAAGTCGTTCGGCAAATTTGGGGGCCTGCTTTCGGCAAATGACCAGGAGATAGCTGATCGCGTATTCAAGGAGGCCGAATCGGCAACCAGCGCCGAGGAACGCGAAGAAATTGACAAAGCTCTTAATGCACTCGAGCGCATCGCCAGCCAGCTTACTTCCGCAATGATGAATCCCGCTCAGGAGGCTTCGCCAGCAGTCGCGGAGGATCCCCCGAATGAATTTACCAAGTTTTGAGTCGTGAATCTTTAATAACAAACGAGAGGGTTTTAGGAAAGCCTGGATGAGTAAACGAGATTACTACGAGGTGTTGGGCGTTAATCGCACCGCTACCGACACGGAAATAAAAAGCGCCTATCGCCGGCTGGCTATGCGTTATCACCCGGACAAGAATCCGGATAATGCGGGCTCTGAAGAGAAATTCAAAGAAGCCGCGGAGGCTTACGGCGTGCTGGCTGATGCTGAGCAGCGCCAGCGCTACGATCGCTTTGGCCACGCCGGCGTTTCGAGTGGCGCTGGACAAAGTTGGGGTGCGCCCGGCTTTGGCGGCATAGAAGATATCCTCGGCGATCTTTTTGGGTTTAGTGACGTCTTTGGCGGTGGCCGCGCGGGCGGGCGGCGCTCGGCGGCACAACGCGGCGCCGATCTGCGTTACGACCTCGAGATTACGCTGGAAGAAGCGTATAGCGGCATGACTGCGCAATTGCGCATTCCGCGACTGGAGACCTGCGAAACCTGCAAAGGAAACGGCGCCGCTCCCGGCACTCAACCTGAGAATTGCAGCAACTGCAGCGGCACGGGCCAGGTTCGTTATCAGCAAGGCTTTTTTTCAGTGGCTCGAACTTGCCAGCCGTGTCGCGGCGCCGGGCGCGTGGTAAAGAGTCCCTGCACAGACTGCCGCGGCGCGGGCCGCCTCGAACGCGAGAAACAAATGGAAGTCAAGATCCCGGCAGGGGTGGAGACTGGCTCGCGACTGCGGGTGCAGGGTGAAGGAGAGGGCGGTACTCAGGGAGGTCCATCAGGCGATCTTTACGTGGTGATTCATCTGGCTGCGCACGAGCGCTTTGAGCGGCAGGGAAGCAATCTCTACGCGTCGCTGCCTCTAACCTTCGCGCAAGCTGCGTTGGGCGCGGACGTCTTCGTCGGCACGATCGAAGGCGAAGAGAAGATCAAAGTTCCGACCGGCACGCAAACCGGCACCACCTTCCGCATCAAGGGCAAGGGTATGCCGGTGCTCGGTGGTCGCGGGCACGGCGATCTGTTTGTATCAGTCACTGTAGTCACGCCAACTTCCCTGACGCGGGAACAACGAAAACTCCTCGAGCAGCTCGCCATGGTTGAGAACAAAGATCTTGAAGATAAGGGTTTGGTCGACAAGGTTCGCGATATTTTCGGATAAGCTCTTATCAGAACCGGGAGCAGTAGCGACCGGGTCGTTGTGTTCCATAAGTATTTACCGCTTGCCCGGAACCCGGTCGCTACTACCACCCCAGCGCGGCTGCCGCGCCGGGGACCCCGGTCTGCTCCCGGTTCTGATGCGCGACGCGTTTGCGGCTTTGCCGCCTGATGTGCGGAAGGTCTGCGACAGTCTGCGACCTTCCGTTGCGACTTGAATAGTGATTGGGGCTATGCCCCGCTGATAAGGGAGTCAACCTATGAAGTATTTCCCCCATGTTCGCTTGACCCTCCTTCACCTGGTGCTCTTCCTGGTTGCAGGTTCGTTCTCAGCGCAGGCGCAGGACAGCATGCAGCGCTGGCAGGATTTTGATTTTTCGAAATCCGCCCTCAAGTCGGCTGAGCTTGTTCCGGTTCCGCTCGAGGAATTGAAGCTGATGCGCGGCATCGTTTTCGGCCGTCATGGCCGCGTCTTCAAAGACGCCGAAATCGCAACTTACCTGACAGCGCAAAATTGGTATAAACCAAACCACGACTTTCAGAACTCGATGCTCAATGCCACCGAGAACCGGAACCTCGACCTCATTCGCGACGCGGAAGCGAGCAAGCATAAGACCGTCCAACCCGGAGACATGCGCTACTGGCGTGCTCGCACGCTCACGACCAGGAAGCTGGGGCTTCACAGCGGCGCCGAGTGGCGCGTGCTGCGCGCGGAGGTTGAGGCAATTCACGGCCAGCGTTTCAGCGAGCCGTGGCTACAACAATATTTTGACGAGCGTTACTGGTACAAGCCTAGCGACAAGTACGATCCCAAAACGCTTTCCGCGGTCGAGGCGAAAAACTTACTGACAATTGAGGCGGCGCAGAAGAAGTCGCGCAAGCTTGCGCTGGCTCCGGGCGACATGGAGCTGTTCGAGAACAAGTTGATCTCCGAACAGATGCTGCACGGCTTGAGCCTTAACGAGCTGCGCCTGTTGCGCAACGAGGTTTACGCGCGCCACGGCCGCCAGTTCCAGGCGCCCTGGCTCTCTCAATATTTCTTTAGCCAGTCCTGGTACCAGCCTGACGAGAAGTTTAAAGATGAAGAACTGTCAGGACCCGACAAACAGAACGTGGAAACGATTGTCGCTTACGAGAAAAAGATCCATGACGAACTTGGCAGCGCGCCCGTCACGCGCAGTCTGCTCGACGGTCTATTCGTCGAAGACGCCGTCAAGATGCGGCAGGAAATCTATGCGCGACACGGCAAAGTCTTCACCAAAGAGCCCTGGTTTCAGACTTACTTCGAGAGCTTTGCCTGGTACAAGGCCAACCCCGATTTTACAGATGCTCAGTTGACTGACCTGGAGAAACGCAACATCGCGACCATTGCCGCTTATGAGAAAAAGGCGGTGAGCGCCGCGAGCGTCATCGAGGGTTGATAAGGCCCACCCCGGTCTCGCGTGCCGAGACCAACGACAAGAAGAAAGCCATTAGTTCTCAGAGCCGGTATCGGACCTTCGCCTTCCTCAATGTGTCCTCCTGCGTGTCGACGTTTTGGAGACGCAGCGTGACGTCAGCATTCAGATCGAAGCCCGCGCGTTCGCCTGCCCGTAGTTTCACTGTTCCTGCTGCTGCGATCATCGCGGCGTTGTCGGTGGAAAGGTGTGGAGAGGGGAAGTAGACAGGACATCCCAAACGCTCGGCCGCTTGGCGCGACGCTTCTCGCAAAGCTTCGTTGCAGGCGACGCCGCCGGCGACAATCAACGTCCGCGGCGGATAGTCTGCCGCCACGCGCTCCGTAGTTCCTACCAGAGATCTTACGACCACGCTCTGAAAACTTGCCGCCAGATCCTTAATCGCTTGCGAGGGTTCTGCGCCGTTTACGACCGGCTGCAATCCGGTTTCGCGCACGTGTTTGGTGACAGCGGTTTTCAAACCACTGAAACTAAAATCCGCCGAGCCGTCGCCCATCCGTGGCAGCGAAAACTTGACCGCCCGCGGATTACCTTCGCGCGCAAGCTTCTCGATAATCGGCCCGCCGGGATAACCGAGTCCCATCATCTTGGCGACCTTGTCGAAAGCTTCACCCGCGGCATCATCGCGCGTGCGTGCGAGGACTTTGTACTTGCCCGGCGCGGGTACGAAAAACAGATTGCTGTGCCCGCCGGAAACAATCAGGGCCAGCGCGGGATATTCAACGGGAGGATTTTCAAAGGCCACGGAATAAACGTGCCCCTCGATGTGATTCACTCCGACGAGCGGCTTTTTGAGCGCGAAAGCCATCGCCTTCGCATACGAGACTCCGACCAACAACGAGCCCACCAGCCCCGGTCCAACCGTAACCGCGATGCCGTCTATCTCGCGCGGCTCGATTTTGGCGCGTGCGAAGGCTTCATCAACGATGGGAACGATCTTGTCGAGATGTTCGCGTGAAGCGAGTTCGGGCACGACACCGCCGAAGCGTTTGTGCGTTTCGATCTGCGAAGCGATTACGGACGAAACGATTTCGCGGCCGTCGCGCACAATGGCTGCGGCGGTTTCGTCGCAAGACGTTTCAATTCCGAGTACGAGCATGAAGGGATTCTAGCAATGATTATATGAGGTGGCGAATCAGGCTGAATCTAGCATTGGCAGGGTAAGTCCTCTGTGCAAACTCTGTGTCCTCTGTGTCTCTGTGGTGGATCAGTTCCCCGACAACCTTTCAACACAGAGACACAGAGAACACAGAGTTAGCACAGAGAGATCAGCTCATCACTTCGCGAAAAGTTGACACAAACGTTTCCATTTGTGGCCTGGTGCCGATCGTTACGCGCATAAAGTTAGGCAGTGCCGGGAAGACGCGGCCCACTTCCACATGGCGCTCGCGCATCGCAGCTATCATGGG
>JBGQJH010000162.1:0-6071 GCA_041498935.1 Pyrinomonadaceae bacterium
CCAGGCTCCGCTTCCGTTGCAAACGCGAAGGGCACGCCCGCGGAGGCGGAAAAATTTATTGGCGATGCTGAGAAACGTTTGTTCGACCTGAGCGTGAAATTTAGTCGCGCTGATTGGGTGAAAAGCACCTTCATCACCGACGACACAGAAGCGCTTTCCGCCGAAGCAAATAAAGAATTGATAGCGGCCACGACGGAACTAGTCGATCAGTCGCGGCGCTTTGATGGTCTCGATCTGCCTTACGACGTCGCGCGCAAGCTAAAGCTTTTGAAGTTGTCGCTAACGCTGCCGGCGCCGAAAGACCCGGCCGAGCGCGATGAACTGACCAAACTGGCGGCATCACTCGAGGGCGATTACGGCAAAGGCAAGTATTGTCCTGACGGCGACCAAGGAAAATGTCTCAGCCTCGGCGACATGGAAGAGATCATGGGGAACAGCCGCGATCCGGAAGAGTTGAAACGCATCTGGCTTGGCTGGCACCAGATTTCTGTGCCCTATCGGAAAAACTACGCACGCTTCGTCGAACTCAGCAACAAGGGCGCGAAAGAGATGGGCTTCAAAGACACTGGAGCGATGTGGCGCGCGAAGTACGACATGGAGCCGGATGCTTTCGCGGCCGAGATGGAACGGCTGTGGCAGCAGGTCAAGCCCCTCTACGACTCGCTCTACACCTACACGCGTCGCAAACTCTCGGAGAAGTATGGCAAAGAGATCGTGCCACTCGATGGACCAATTCCGGCGCACCTGCTGGGCAACATGTGGGGACAAACATGGGGTAATGTTTATCCGCTGCTGAAACCCGAGGGCGCGGGCGATCGCGGCTATGACCTGACGCAAATTCTCAAAGCGCGCAACACCGAGCCGAAGCAGTTAGTACATTACGGCGAGTCGTTTTTCACTTCCCTCGGTTTCGATCCGCTGCCACAAACTTTCTGGGAGCGCTCGATGTTAGTTAAGCCGGCAGACCACGAAGCTGTGTGTCACGCCAGCGCCTGGGACATTGACTTCGAAAAAGACGTGCGGCTGAAAATGTGTATCCAGGTCAACGAGGAAGACTTTACTACCGTCCATCACGAACTCGGGCACAACTATTATCAGATGGCTTATTCGAAACAGCCCTTCCTCTATCGCGACAGCGCCAACGATGGGTTTCACGAAGCCATCGGCGACACCATGGCTCTGTCCGTGACGCCGCCCTATCTAAAGGAGATCGGTTTGATCGACAAAGTGCCCGACCAGAGCGCCGACATCGGATTTCTCCTGCAACGCGCCCTCGATAAAGTCGCATTCCTGCCTTTTGGTTATCTGGTTGATCAGTGGCGCTGGAAGGTTTTCTCAGGCGAGGTTGGACCAAACGACTACAACAAAGCGTGGTGGGATCTGCGCGCCAAGTATCAGGGGCTGGCGCCACCGGCGCCGCGTAGCGAGACGGACTTCGACGCTGGCGCTAAGTATCACGTGCCCGCCAACACGCCTTACGCGCGCTATTTCCTCGCGGCGATCTTGCAGTTTCAATTTCATCGTGCCTTGTGCCGCGAGGCTGGATTCACTGGCCCTTTGTATCAATGCTCGATCTACGGCAACAAGAAAGCCGGCGCAAAGCTCCAGCAAATGCTGGCGATGGGCCTGAGTAAGCCGTGGCCGGAAGCGCTGAAGGCAATGACCGGCGAAGACAAGATGGATGCAACCGCCATCATCGACTACTTCGCGCCGCTGAAGAGCTGGCTCGACGAGCAGAATAAGAAACCGTGAGCCTTTCAGATCTGGGATCTCAGGTTTCAGATCTCAGATTTTATCTATTTCGCTTGATAACTTCCGCCGCGAGAAACCTGAGAACAACCTCTGGTGGCCAGAGGCGGGGAAAGTGGCTTTCACGTATGGTCGCGCGGTTGACGCGAGTAATTTCGGTGTAGCTAAGAGGTCGTCGACTACGATGAGCGTTGTTCGGTTCAGCCTCAAGATATTCTGAATAAAGTAGGGTTGGGGCTACTGAACCAAGCCAGCTATCAAGCGATTCTCCCAAAGCGCTGGCGCGCGCCTCCGGAGACGAGTCGGTTGGCTCCGTTTTTGACGGAACGAGGGAAAGCGGACCGGATTTCCTGGCAAACTGCTTCATAATTCCTGCGGCTTAACATTAAACAACTCCTAATCCACCCCAAGTTCCAATTCCGGGCCAGAGCGTCAGCACCTTTTGGAGTGCGCTGACCTGTTCACCGCACTCCAAAGAGGGGTTGCTCGGGTACGTGCACTGCTAAGGAGTTTGAGGTGAGGTGCTTAGAGCAGCAAGGCCGCCGCATTATCGACCAACCATTCGAGCGTTCCGTTAAGGGGTTTGATTGCCTGGGCCGGTAACGCATCGGACCCGGGTTGGGGGTGGAACACTTGCGCCAGGCGCTCAGCTTTTCCCGCTCCCGTAACCAGAAACATCACGTGTGCCGCCTGGTTGAAGACAGGAACCGTTAAGGTAATGCGGCCCTGTCTTGATCCTTTCGCGTTTGTTGTTACCGCCCATTTCGATTTTTCATCGAGCGCGTCGCTGCCCGGAAACAGCGAGGCAGTGTGTCCGTCCTCGCCCATTCCCAACAGAACTAAATCGAAGCGCGGCCAGGAGACCCCGGCGAAGAATGTCCTCAAGTGGTTTTCATAAAGTCTGGCGCTCTCACTTGGCTCGCCTTCGCCAATAATGCGGTGCACGTTCTTCGCTGGAATTGGCACTTTCGAAATCAGTGTCTCGTATGCCATCGCGTAGTTGCTACAGGGATGATCCGGCGGAACGCAGCGTTCGTCGCCGAAGAAGAGATCAACCTGGGGCCACTCGACCCGATGCTTGAAGCGCTCAGTCGCAAGCAATTCATAAACTCGCCTGGGAGTATTGCCGCCGGCCAGAGCAACGCTAAACCGATCATGCTCGCCGTGAAACGCGTACTCGTATTGGACAAAGCGTTCGGCGGCGGCTATCGCAAGCTGTTCGGGAGTATCGAAAACGAAAACGTCGGAAGGCTTTCCCATAGCAGAACTACAAACAAAGTACTCTTGACTTCTGACCGCCGCTGCGTCGCAGAGCGACGGTTGAATTTAGCCCAGCCTTTCAAGGCTGGGATCGCGTGTCAACCGACAACCTTTCGTCGATCCCGGCCTTCAAAGGCCGGGTTAAATTCATCCCGACGCTACGCGTCGAGGACCAGCGGCTGTCTGCCCACTGCCCACTGCCCACTGCCCACTGCCCACTGCCTACTGCCCACGCTCTTGCTTTTCCAACAATTCCTCCCACTCAGTATGAACAAAACCCAGCTCCGGTTTATCAACCCGTTCATAAGTGTGCGAGCCAAAGAAGTCGCGCTGCGCTTGAGTCAAATTGAGCGGCAGGTTGGCCGTGCGATACATGTCGAAATATCCCAGGCTCGATGACATGGCGAGCGCCGCCAAACCCTGTTGCATGGCCGTGCTCACCACGATTCGCCAGCCCGGTTGCGCCTGCTCCATTTTTGCTTTGAACTCCGCGTCAAGCAGAAGATTGGCAAGCGCTGGGTTACGCAGATAGGCTTCCTTGATTTTCCCCAAGAACTTGGCGCGAATGATGCAGCCACCCTGCCAGATGCGCGCCATCTCGCTGAGATTGATGTTCCACCCAAACTCGTCTGAGCCCGCCTTGATTAGATTCATTCCCTGCGCATACGAACAAATCTTGGACGCGTAGAGCGCATCGTGAATGTAGTTCTTCGTGTTCTCGCCGAGCTCAGCAAGTTTGCTCGTCGTGCGCGCGCTGATCTGTTTGCTCGCCTCAACCCGCGCGTTCTTCTGCGATGAAAGTATTCGCGCCACGATGGCGGCGTCGATGGTTGGAATGGGCACGCCCAAATCCAACGCGATCTGGCTCGTCCACTTGCCAGTTCCTTTTTGACCGGCTTTATCGAGGACCAAATCAACCAGCGGCTTCCCAGTTTCCGGATCTTTAACGCGCAGAATCTTTGCAGTTATCTCAATTAGATAGGACTCCAGATCGCCCCGGTTCCACTCTTCAAAGATGTCAGCTATCTCGCCTGTGCTCAGCCCAAATCCGTCGCGGAACAAGCCGTAAGCTTCGGCAATCAGTTGCATGTCGCCATACTCGATGCCGTTGTGGACCATCTTCACGAAATGCCCTGACCCTCCAGGACCGATGTAGGTCACGCACGGTCCGTCAGGAACTTTAGCGGCGATAGCTTCCCAGATCGGCCGAATTTGTTCATAAGCCTGCGCGTCGCCGCCGGGCATCAGGCTCGGCCCCAGCAACGCACCCTTTTCGCCGCCGGACGTTCCCGATCCGATCATGAAGAGGCCCGTCTTTTTCAACTCCTGTTGCCGGTGTTCGGTTTCTTTGAAATGGGAGTTGCCGCCGTCAATGATGATGTCGCCCTGATCGAGAAAGGGTTTTACCAAATCAATGGTCCAGTCGACCGGCGCTCCGGCCTTAACCAGCAGAATCATCTTGCGTGGTCGCTCGAGCGCACGAACAAACTCTTCCGGAGTCTGGGCGCCAACAATCCGCTTGCCGCTTTCGCGCGCGACGAACGCATCAAGCACCGGCGGCTCGCGATCGTAAACCGCAATCGGAAACCCGTTGCGCTCGATGTTGAGTGCAAGGTTCTGGCCCATCACGCCGAGGCCAATCAGTCCAATCTTTGCAGGTATAGTCACAGTAATTTATGAGCACAAAGAGCGGGGGCAAGCCGCCCTTCTTCCTGACCTAGTGAGACTTTCTACTTCGATTCTTTATCTGCCGTTTGAGCTCTGCCATCGCAGTTACCTCCCAAGTCTGAGTAGCTCCAGGTCAGGAAGGGTGGCTTGCCCCCGCTCCCGGATTTTCAGACAACGCCTGCTGTATCAATTCCTCCAGCCTCTGCAATCCGCTGAGCACATCCAAACCCAAATCAACGCGAATGGCGCGGCGGCCGTGCGCTAAGAGCGACTGTAAATCGCCGAGCGCCTGCGCCTGTTTCAGGATGCCGAATGTGTAGGGCGCGCCCGGAACGTCCAGATCAATTTTGTCCGGCGCCGTCATTTGAATAAAGACGCCTGAGTCTGGCCCACCTTTGTGCAACTGGCCCGTTGAGTGCAGAAACCGAGGGCCGTATCCGGTTGTCGTGGCACATCGAGTTGCATCGCGCACACGCGTACGTATTGTTTGCATGGCCGCTTCTGTCTCCGGTGTTTCCTCTACGTATGCCAGCAGCGCCACGTAATCGCCCGGCTTTATCTTCGCGCAGTGCGCGCGCAAAACCTCGCCAACTGAACCTGTCCCAAAGGCGCCGGCTTCACTGCCGGTATAGACGCTGAGTTGGCCGTCGCTTGCCAGGGGAGTCTGCTCCGGTAGTCTTCCTTCGCGGGCATACTTGTCCAGCAACGCTTTCGTGGCGTCCTTCGACTCCTGTACATTCGGTTGGTCAAACGGATTGATGCGCAGCCGCCAGCCGGCAAACGCCGTCGCCATTTCCCACAAGAAAAACTCCGCGCCCAGATCGTAGACATCGCTCAGACTCCGATAGACAACTGGATGTCCGGCAGCTTCGAGGGCTTTCAGTTTCGACTTCGTCTCCTTCGTCTCTTCGCCTTGCGCGCCAACGCTAATCCATACGAAGAGACGATCGTTGCCATATGCGGACACTGGTCCGAGCGGCTCGCCGACTACGGGGACGATTCCCTTCCCTTCCTTGCCGGTGCTTTCCGCGATTAGCTGCTCAACCCACAAACCCAGCGCCGAGAGTTTTTGATCCGTAACGATGGTTAATTTATCGCGTCCCGCAAGCGCGCATTCAGCCATCACTGCGCCGAGGACCGCCCCGGGGTTCTGGTTTACCTGCACGCGCGCGCCACAAGCCGCGGCAATCGTTTCAGCCCCACGCAGCAGCTTCTCGAAATTCAAACCCATCAGCGCCGCCGGTACGATGCCAAAATATGAAAGGGCGGAATAGCGTCCACCAATGTCCGGCTGGTTGAGAAAGATGCGCTTGAAACCTTCGGCAGCGGCAGTCTCCGCCATTTGTGAACCGGGATCGGTAATTGTGATAAACGATTTGCCCGGCTCCGCACTC
>JBGQJH010000163.1:0-5995 GCA_041498935.1 Pyrinomonadaceae bacterium
ATGAAGAGAAACAGTAGGAAGGGACCTGGCCATTTCCCAACTCCTAAACTGTTGGAATTGACAGTTTGAAGATCTGAGACATCAGTCTTTCGTGCGTGGCAGCTCGATGGTGAAGGTGCTGCCCTTGCCCAGCTCGGACGTGACGGTAACTTCCCCGCCGTGGGCGCGAGCAAGGTGTTTCACGATGGCCAGTCCCAGGCCGGTGCCACCCATCTCTCGTGAACGGGCGCGATCGACTCGATAGAATCTTTCGAAGAGCCGCTCAAGATGCTGAGCGGGAATGCCCTCGCCAGTGTCTGCGACGATGATCTTATCGCGCCGCTGCTTCTCATCAACGCGTGAGCCGCTTACAAATCTGATCGTCACTTGTCCAGCAGCGCGATTAAACTTGATCGCATTCTCCACCAGGTTTGTCAGCATCTGCTCGAGCCGGCGCGCGTCAGCGAAAATCATGGCCTCGCGAGCGACGAGATTAGTAAGGATAACGCTCTGTTCGAACGCTTTAGTCGCGAGCGATGACATGACGTCATTTACTATTGGCGAGAGCTCGACCGGTTCGGCCTTGACCTGCACGTTGCCGGCTTCGATCGCGCTGAGCTCGAGGATGTCATCGATCAGGTCGTGCATGCGTGCGGCGTTCTTGCGAATGATGGCGAGAAAGCGGCGCGCGCTTTCCTGATCGTCCACGGCGCCAGTCTCGAGCGTTTCGACAAACGCCAGGATTGCGGTTAGCGGTGTGCGCAGTTCATGCGAAACGTTGGAAAGAAATTCCTGGCGGACATGCTCCAATCGCTCGATGCGCGTGACGTCGATGAAAACGCCTAACGCTCCCTGCGCTCCTGCCCCTCCCTGGCCGTCCGCGCTTTTGCCATTGGCGTTTCCGAGCGGCACTACGCGCAGATCGAACACCAGCCGCTCCGGTCCGTGGGTTTCAACCTTGACGCCGCTCCGCTCCGTTCCCTTCAGCGCATCCAGAAACGCGCTGTAGATTGCCGGGTTGCGAGTGAGCTCAGTCAAGCGCTGGGCGTCGAGCTTTCCGCGCGAAAGATTAAACAATCGATGCGCTGCTCGGTTTGAAGCTACGACGCGCATGTCTTTATCAACCACCAGCAGGCCCTCGCGCATTCCGTTCATCGTTGCTTCAAACAACTTTCCCAGTGCGAAAATTTCCTGCGACGATTCCTTATTCGTCTGGTTTGCGCCAGCGCCAGTTGCCTGAAAGTTTTCTGTTGAACTTTTGGTGCGGAACACTTTGATGAGCTGGACTACGGCGACTACCAGGATGAGACAGGCAACAGCAACTCGCGTTGTAAACGAAGGCAGGAGGAGAGCAACGGCGAGAGAAACTGCGCACGCGGCGATCAGATAAGCATTACGCTTCGACATGTTCAGCAACTGAAACGGCGGACTTTGCGATTTCTCGTGTAAACGTTAACCGCAAAGGACGCTAAGGAAAACCCGCAAGGGGCGCGAAGAGGTTCTTCTTTGCGATCTTTGCGGAAAACTTTGCGCCCTTGCGGTTAAATTCCCGGTCTGCATTCAAGCCGCCCGAGGGCAACCGACGAAACGGTAGCCCACGCCGACCACAGTTTCAATGCAATCGCCGCAAGCGCCGAGCTTTTGTCTGAGCCGACGGATGTGCACATCGAGCGTGCGCGCATCGCCGTAATAGCTGTAGCCCCAGACGCTGTCCAGTAACTGCTGGCGAGTGATAACCCGGTCGGCGCTCTTCGCCAGCACCGACAGCAAGCTAAATTCTTTATTAGTCAGCTTCACCTTAGCGCCGTCGCAGACCACGCGAATGTCGTCGAAGTCGATCAGCAGATGATCGTCCTCGTAGGTCTTCCCGCTGCTCTCATCCAAGCGCCGCATGACCGCGCGCACTCGCGCCAGCAGTTCTCTAACTGAAAAAGGCTTCGTGATGTAGTCATCAGCGCCAAGGTCCAGGCCCGCCACACGATCCGATTCAGACGCTTTGGCCGTCAACATGATGATTGGCGTGCGGCGGGTCGCAGGTTCTCTTCTAAGCCGGCGGCACAGTTCACTGCCGCTCATTCCCGGCAACATCAGATCGAGAATTATCAGCAACGGCGGTTCACGTTCGTTAAGAGCGGCAGCCAATCCCGCTTCGCCCGTCAATGCCGTAACGGCTGCCAGGCCCTCGCGCTCGAAGTTGTACTTCAGACTCTCGGAGATGTCAGGGTCATCTTCGATAATGAGGATTGGTCGTTGCATTAGTTGTAGGACAGGCATTCTTGCCTGTCTTCTGCTGCTTTCTTAGCCTCACAATAATCCGAGCAAGAGGTAAGATTTTCCATTTCTCATTTCAAATTTTCCATTTACCATTTTAACTGACCACCACTTACCTGTCTGTCGGTGCGCCTTCAATGAAAAATGAGAACTGAAAAATGACAAATGGAAAATCTCTTCTGTCTGACTCACAAGGGCGCCTGTCCCACACAGACAGACAGGAATGTCTGTCCCACTCTCATTTGAAGTGTTTGATGAACGTGGCTTCGGCCATATAGACGGTCAACTCGCAGATGTCGGTCACGTAATCGCCGATGCGTTCGAGATGTTTGGCCACGAAAAGCAGCCGCGCGTCGCGCGTTGCCGTAGAGGGCTCGGTCACCATCATCTCAATCAGGCGATGAAAAATATGGTTGTAGAGATCGTTGATCTCGGTGTCGCTCTTAATAACTTCGCGCGCTGCCGCTGCATCGTTCGAGGTAAAAGCATCCAGCGCTGCTCGTAACATCCGCAGCGCATGTTCGGCCATGTGTCTGAGATCGACAACTGACTTCAACTCCGGTTCGTTGTTGAGATCGAGGGCCACTCTAGCAATGTTGGCGGCATGATCGGCAATACGCTCGAGCACCGGCGCCATCTTCGCAACGGAGATAACAAAACGAAGGTCGCGCGCCGCCGGTTGCCGCAGCGCAATGATGTCGATGCACTGGCGATCAATCTCGACTTCCAGCCGATCAATCTGATCATCCTGCTCGAGCACCTGGCGCGCAAGCTCGCTGTCGCGCTCAATCAGCGCCTTCATCGCCCGCTCGAGTGCGGCCTCGGCCTCTCCACCCAGCAGCAACACGCGGTCGCGCAGCGAATCGAGTTCGTCGTCGAGATGTCGATGTTGTTGACTCATAAATCCATTTCAGAAATCCGCAGATTGCGCAGATTACGCAGAATGTAAGACTCAAGAAGCGACACGGACAATATGAAAGCGCCCACTTGCAAAATCAAATACTTGGGACTTCATCTTTTGTGCGAAAAGATCCTTTCCTCATGAGCATGGCTTTCTGCGTAATCTGCGTAATCTGTGGATGCCTTCATCAGCCAAACCGTCCCGTTATGTAATCCTCTGTCAGCTTCTCGTCGGGATTAGTAAACATCTTTTCAGTTGAGTTGACTTCGATCAGTTTACCCAGCAGAAAGAAGGCCGTCGTGTCAGAAACGCGCGCCGCCTGCTGCATGTTGTGCGTCACAATCACAATTGTGTACTGCTTCTTCAGTTCGACGATTAGTTCTTCAATCTTGTGCGTGGCAACCGGATCCAGCGCCGACGCCGGTTCGTCCATCAATACTACCTCAGGCCGGATGGCCAGCGCTCGCGCGATGCAAAGGCGCTGCTGCTGTCCGCCGGAGAGGCTCAGGGCAGAGGTCTGCAAACGATCTTTGACTTCGTTCCAAAGCGCCGCATCTCGGAGCGCCTGCTCGACACGCTCTGCCAATTCCGTCTTGTTCGCAGTGAGGCCGTTTATTCTCAAGCCGTAGGCGACGTTATCAAAGATCGACTTCGGAAAGGGGTTCGACTTCTGAAATACCATTCCCACTTTCCGCCGCAGTTCGACCACATCAGTTCCCGGCCGATATATATCGATCCCGTCCATCAAGATTTCGCCGGCGACGCGAGTTGCCGGGATCACGTCGTTCATGCGATTCAGCGTGCGTAGAAAGGTCGACTTGCCACAACCGGAAGGTCCGATGAAGGCCATCACTATTCGTTCCGGGATTTCCAGCGAAACGTCGTGGAGCGCCTGGGCCTTGCCATAGAAAAAGTCGAGATGTCGCACGGCGATCTTAGTCGCGTCTTCCGCTCGCGGCGAAGCTGGGCTGCCGTGGTCTCGCTCGGTAGCCCGGACTCGGGTTGTAATCGTTGGCGCGGTGGTCGACATTACTTAAATCTCAGATCTCAGATCTTAAATTTCAGTCTCGAATCTCAGAATTCAAAATCTCTTGCGCGTCAGGAAGCGCACCGCAATATTGATCGACAGGATTAGTGTCATCAAGACAAGTGTGGCAGCCCACGCCTGCGCGTGCCATTCATCGTACGGCGAGATTGCGTAGTTATAGATTTGCACCGTCAGCGACGCGATCGGCTGATCAAGGTAGTAACCAAAAAATCGACTGCCGAAAGCGGTAAACAAAAGGGGCGCCGTTTCCCCGGAGATGCGCGCGATGGCCAGCATTGCCCCAGTCGCGATCCCCGAAGCCGCCGCCGGAACAATCACGCCCAGCGTCACTCGCCATTGCGGCGCACCCAAAGCCAGCGCTCCTTCGCGCAAACTGTGCGGGACGAGCTTGATCATCTCTTCTGTTGTTCGCGCCACGATCGGAACCATGATCAAAGCCAGCGCGATGCCGCCGGCGAGCGCTGAAAAATGTTTCAACGGCACAACCACGATGGTATAGACGAAGACGCCAGTGACGATCGAGGGAATGCCCGTCAGCGTGTCAACCAGGAATCGAACCAGGCTCCCGAAGCGCCCCGCGCCAAATTCGGAGAGATAGATACCGACGGCAATTCCAAAAGGTAAACCCATTGCCGACGAAAGCACGAGCAAGACCAAAGTTCCCAGGATCGCATTGCCAATGCCGCCACCTTCGCCGACGGGCTTTGGACTTTCAACCAGGAACCTCAGGTTGAGCGAGCCGATGCCTTGCATCGCGATGTAGCCAAGAATAACCAGCAGAATGCCCACCGCCACCACCGTGCAAAGCGCGGTAAGCGTTGTCATGGTCGCACTGGTCGTGCGGCGTAGCTGATCAACTTTCCTCATCACTTTTTCGTAACGCACTACGCTGCGCTGCCGACACCGCTCGTCTTGCGGGTCACGTTCCACACCAGAACGCGGGCGATAGCGTTAACAACAAACGTTACCAAGAACAGAATGAGCCCTAATTCAACCAACGCGCTGAGATAAAGGTCCTGCGTCGCTTCGGTAAACTCGTTGGCGATTGCCGAGGCAATCGTGTAGGACGAATCAAAGAGCGAAGCGCTGATGTGAGCGCGGTTGCCGATGACCATCGTCACCGCCATCGTTTCGCCAATCGCGCGACCCAGCCCAAGAATCACCGCGCCGGCTATTCCGGGCGCGCCGTTTACCAACACCACTTGCGTTGTTTCCCATCTCGTCGCGCCCAACGCGAGCGCTGCTTCGCGCTGCGAACTCGGAACAGCAGCCAGCACATCACGTACGACCGCCGAGATGATTGGCGTCACCATAATCGCGAGAATGATGCCGCCGGTCAGCAAACCGATTCCGGTGATCGGCCCCTGGAATAGCGGCAGCCAGCCGAACCAACGCTGTACCGGCGGCTCGACGTGGACGCGCAGAAACGGGGCCAGCACAAAGATTCCCCAGAGTCCGTAAACAACCGAAGGAATCGCTGCCAGCAATTCCACGAGGAACGTGATAGGCCGGGCAAGGCGCTGGGGCGCTTGCTCAACCAGGAAGATCGCAATACCCAGAGACAGCGGCACGCTGATCAGGAGCGCAATGAGTGACGACACAATTGTGCCGTAGATAAACGGCAGCGCTCCAAACTCGCTCTTGACCGGATTCCACTCCCTGCCGGCTATGAAAGCAAAACCAAAATGGCGAATTGACGGCAGCGACTTCGCCGCCAGTGCGAGGATCATCGAGCCAACGATCACCAGCATCAGTACCGCGGCGGCCAACAACAGACCGCGAAAGATCGCGTCACC
>JBGQJH010000164.1:0-5959 GCA_041498935.1 Pyrinomonadaceae bacterium
CCGACGGGAACAAACGCCAGGGCCCGGAGAAAATGGTGTGAGCGAACTGCCAGCGCCAGCAGAATTATTGAATACGACGAATAAAAGGCGGTGGTGCGATAGATCTTATGCCGCGAGATTATTTCCTGCTCGCGCTTGTAGACGCGATAAGGATGTTCCTTACGAGCTTGCTGAGTCTGATTGGGGGTCATTACGTGCAAGGGGGACCTCGATTGAAACGATGATTGCTTAACTCGTCGGGAATTCTGTCTGAATTGGTTTGGCTAGTCAATAGCTAACCGTCCGCAATTAATAGCCAACCGCCAAACCATCGCTCCGGCGCGGGTCGGTTGCCCCGAGCCGATCAGCTCAGTCGTTCCCACCTGGAGCGCACTATCTTTCCTTAGGTTGCTTTCTTTGTCTTGCAAGACAAAGAGGTTTTGTTATCATTCCCGCATGGATTATAGCAAGATCATCACCATCGAACCGGGCAAGCGTAGCGGAAAACCAACCATTCGGGGAATGCGAATGACCGTAACGGACGTGCTGGAATATCTAGCCGGCGGCATGAGCCAAGAGGAGATTCTCGCCGACTTCCCTGATCTCACCGCCGAAGATATCAAGGCGAGTCTGGCATTCGCCGCGGATCGCGTTGATGTTTAGACCACTCTCAGCTCTTCCAGCACCAATTTCTTTGGTTCCAAACTCCTGAGCTTGCGAACTCGACGAGCCAGCGAAGCTGGCGGCAGAATGTAGCCAGGGTGAAGCGAGCGGCAGCGAGCGGAACCCTGGGTTCGCGATGTTGTTTTCATGGAGCCCGCTTTAGCGGGCGGCGACCAAAGCCGAGTACGTTGAGAAAACGTGCGGAGGTTTACGGCGAAGACCGGGCAATGCTAAGTTAACAAGTATGAAACCGACCGCTCGCAAACCAGAGATTGTCACGCGAAATGGGAAGCCCGTCTCAGTCATTATCCCGATTAAGGAGTACGAGGAGCTACTGGAACGAGCAGAAGATACAGAAGATGTAGCCTGGCTTAAACAGGCTCGCCGCAAAAAGCTTCACTACCGCCCGCTGGAAGAGTACCTGGATAAACGCAACGGCAAATGAGCATGTATCGCGTCTTCCTCGAACGCGCTGCGGAGAGAGAGCTGGGACGACTGCCTGCGCGGTTGCATAACCGCATCATCGCTGCGATTCAGGCGCTGGCGATCAATCCTCGTCCCGTTGGATGTCGAAAGCTAGTCGGAACTGAGAACGATTGGAGAATTCGCGTCAGTGACTATCGCGTCGTCTATGAAATCGACGAGGTTAGTCGTGAAGTGCACGTAAATCGAGTCAGACACCGGCGCGAGGTTTATCGGTGATCGCACGATCATGAACGTGCGCGAGTACGAACTGCCGGAAATGCTCGTACAGGTAGGGTGGATGTCGGGTTCAAGTAACTGGTGCATGCGTTAGCAGGATTGAAACATGCCGCCAACAGGAGATTCATATGGCACAAACTAGTAAGCAAGAGGAGTTGCTAAACCTGAGTCCAAGGGCGAAGCTGTTTCACAAGCTGCCACCCCAAGAACGTCGCATTGAGTCGCGAAAGCTGATCTTGACGCGATTTTCACACAATACTCAATACCCAACCGCAAACCCATCACTTCTCCGCGGATCAGTTGCGCCCAGGCGCACACCTGTCTTTTCTTCGATCATTATCCCTTCGGCATCGCCGAGGTAGCGTGGTTTAGCCAGGTTATGACCGAGCGCGACCAGAGCTTTTTGCGTGTCGCCTGACAGACCATAGGGTTCAAACACTAACTCATCCGGCAGCCACTGATGATGTATTCGCGGCGCATCGATCGCCTGCTGGATGCTCATGCCGTAGTCGATGACGTTGGTAATGACGCAGAGCACGGTATTGATAATTGTTGGCCCGCCGGGACTACCAACCGTAAACCACAAACTGCCATCTTTACGCAAAACGAATGCCGGCGTCATTGCTGACAACGGCCGCTTGCGCGGCGCGACGGCGTTGCGCTCGCCCTGGATCAGGCCATACATGTTTGGCGTGCCCGGTTTGGCCGCGAAGTCGTCCATCTCGTCGTTTAGAATTATTCCCGTGCCTTTCGCCACTGCCGCTGAGCCGTAGGAGTTGTTTAGCGTGTAGGTATTCGCCACCGCGTTGCCTTCGGTGTCAACCACGGTGAAATGTGTAGTCTCTTCAGATTCATAACCTGCCGGTTTCCCCGCGCTGATTTCGACACTCGTTGAGGCGCGTTCAGGATTGATCGTGCCGCGAAGTTTCGCAGCGTAAGATTTGTCGATCAATCCGGCGACGGGCACCTTGACGAAATCGGTGTCGCCCATAAACTCAGCCCGATCCGCAAACGCGCGACGCATGGCTTCCGTCATCAGGTGATAACGTTCGGACGAGGCGGAATCCAGCTTGTCCAGCTCGTAGCCCTCGAGGATATTGAGCATCTCAATCAGCACGGCGCCGCCCGACGAAGGCGGCGGCATGGAGATAACCTCATAGCCTCGGTATAGTCCGCGCAATGGTTGACGTTCTTTGGCCAGGTAGCCGCGCAGATCTGCCAGCGTCATCAGGCCGTTATGACGCTTAACGTCGTTGACGATCAATTTCGCAGTCTGGCCTTCATAGAATTCGTTGGGTCCGGACCTTTGTAAGCGGGCAAATGTGGCTGCCAGGTCAGGCTGTCGAAATACCTCGCCTTCGTTATAAAACGTTCCGTCGTTGAGATAGATGCGTTTAGTTTCCGGATACTGCGAAAGGTAATCGCTATTGCCGCGCAGCGATTGCGCCAGCGCACGGCTCACAGTGAACCCATTGGCAAGCCGGCGCGCGGGCTCGAGCAGTTGGGTCCAATTAAGTCTGCCGGACCCATACTTCTTCAGCGCCAGCTCCATGCCGCGCACTGTTCCCGGCACTCCGGCGGCGCGATAGCCGACGAGCGAGCCGCCCTCGCCTTCAATCAGGTTCCCATTCTTATCCAGGTAGATGTTGCGAGTTGCAGCAGCAGGGGCCATTTCGCGATAGTCGATCGCCGTCGTCTTTCCGTTCTTGAGACGAATCATCATGAAGCCGCCACCGCCGAGATTGCCGGCAGCCGGATGAGTAACGGCCAGCGCAAACGCAACCGCGATCGCGGCATCGACGGCGTTGCCACCGCGTTTCAAGATGTCCACGCCCACCTGCGACGCGATTTCGTTGGTTGAGGCGACGATTCCATGCTTAGCGCGAACCGGTTCTCGCGAAGCGGCCGGCGCAGTGGAGACCACCTGATGAGTAAGCGATGTGAAGGGTGAAACTATGAACGCCAGGGCGATCGCAAGCGTAAGAACGATGTGAATCCCGGGCGGTTGTCTCATATACATGATTAGTTCTCTTCTTCGCGTTCTTGAATGGTTGAGTTTGTCTGATCTCATTAGCACCGGGCTTGAGCCCGGTGAGTGCATACATCAATAAACAGGAAACCGTTTAAACGGTTTCAGGGCCTTAACGAGCTATTGTCACCCGGCTGAAGCCGGGTGTGAATGAGAGAAGAGCGTAGTTTCAAATTCGAACCGTCCTGGCGAAAGCATGCCAGCGGGATCGAGTTGGTGTTTTACTCGCTGCATTAAGCCGGCAGACGAGCCGAAGGTTCCCCAGGCATTCACTAGACTCTTCATGGCAGCGGGCGCATGTTCGATGATTAATGCTCCGCCGAGATTTTGCGCGCTCGCTCGTAGCTCCTCAATTCGTTTGACCGACTCGCTGGAAAATTCTTCGGGCCCATTTTCCGCCTGCTGCAAGCGATCCATAACGCGGATGCGCCCATCGCCAACGCCCGCCTGCCACATCGACTGAGAATAGTCACCAGGGCGGGTTCGATCTAATTCCTCCAGAAACGATCCCACGTCCGCAGGTCGCATGCCAACTCGGCAAACCACGTCTTTCCGAAATCGCATTGGCACTGCCGCCAGAGTATCCCAGATAGGTGTATCCTCCGGCACGAGCGGGCCAGGTGCCCCACCGTTTTTCTTCTTAAGGAGTTCTGCGGCAGCTCTTTTTTGCTCAACAACAGCGCTTAAGGATCCTGCAAACCGAATAAGCAGCAAGTGGTCCCTACCCTCTGACCAATCGAGTTCGAAGGCAAGGCGCGGCGAAAGAAGTTCTACGGCAACAGGGAACAGCCGAGCGTCAATTACTCGGTGAGCGCCCGCAAGGAGATCTTCGCGAGCGCCACCCACCATGGTGGTGCTCGTTTTGAATGGCAAGGGCCTCAGTCTGAAGTTAACTTCAACGATTACCCCAAGCGTGCCATAGCTGCCGGTGAATAGTTTGCAAAGATCATAACCGGCTACATTCTTTACTACTCGGCCGCCGGCCTTAATGAGACTCCCATCGGCAAGCACTACCTTCATTCCGATGACGTGCCTTCGCGGCGCGCCGTAGCCAAATTGCTGCGCGCCGCCCTGACCGGTGGCCACCACGCCCCCGATTGTTGCGCGTGCGTTCTCTGAATCATCGGGCGGATCGAGCGGCAGCCACTGCCCCTTTTGCCGCAGCGCATCATTGAAGTTTTTGAGCGTGACGCCGGCTTCCGCTACTGCCACCAGGTCGGCCGGCTCGTGCTCGATGATGCGAACCAATCTTCGCGTGCTGACAACGATGTTCACGCGCTGCAAAGGTTGACCGGCGTCGAGCCAGGTCATTGCGCCTGCCGGCACAATCGCCCAACCTTCGCTCGCGGCGAGTTTCATAACTTCGCAAACTTCAGCGATCGAACCAGGCGCGACGGTGAGCGGAGCTGGGGAGACGCGAAGACTGCTCGACCTCGTGATATGCGGGTCTCCCACAAGCCGAGCTAACAGTTGCTGAGCGCGATCAGGATCAAACGGCATGTCCGACAGACTTAGGTTTGTCGAATTTTGCGAAGCAGACGCCTCTGCTGCGAGCGAACCGGTCGCTGACGCTTCCGGTTCTGACAGGACGTTGGACATTGGACGTTGGACTTTGGACTTAGCTTGAGACCCGGTCGCTAACGCTTCCGGTTCTGACAGGACGTTGGACATTGGACGTTGGACTTTGGACTTAGCTTGAGACCCGGTCGCTACGGCTCCCGGTTCTGATAGGACATTGGACTTTGGACTTTGGACTTTGGACTCGGCTGCCCGCGCTTCGCCGCAGCCACGCAGCATCGGAATAATCTTGCCGGGGTTGCACAAGCCTGTCGGATCAAAAGCCGCACGCACACGTAACATCGCATCCATATCTGCCTCGGAAAAAATCAGCGGCAATAGCTCGCGCTTATCAAAACCGACCCCGTGCTCGCCAGTGATACTGCCGCCGGCGCGCACGCAGGTTTCCATTAACTCCCGTCCCGCTTCTCTAACGCGATCCACTTCATCGGGAAAGCGGGAGTCGAAACAAATCAGCGGATGCAGGTTGCCATCTCCGGCGTGGAACACGTTGGCAATGCGCAGTTGATACCTGGAAGCGATTTGATAAGCCGCCTCGAGCACTTCCGGCAGGCGCGAACGAGGCACAACGGCATCCTGGATCATGGAATCAGGCGAGATGCGACCGATGGCGCCAAACGCGCCCTTGCGCGCCGCCCAAAGTTTTTTTCTCTCGTTCTCATCGCGAGCCAGCCGGCAATCACGCGCGCCGTGTTGCAGGCAGATACTCTTGATGCGATCCGCTTCCTCATCGAGGCCGGCTTCGATTCCATCGAGCTCGATGAGCAGCGCCGCGCCTGCGTCCAAAGGTAAGCCCGCCGCGAACACGCTAGCCTCAACGGCCCTGATGATCTCGCGGTCCATCATCTCCAGCGCCGCGGGCATTACCCCCGCCGCGATGATTGCAGAAACTGCGTGGCTGGCATCGTTGACTTCCGGAAACTCCGCCAGCATCGTCCGCACCGCGGGAGGGATTGGCACGAGACGCAAGGTTGCTTCGGTGGCAATACCAAACGTTCCTTCCGCACC
>JBGQJH010000165.1:0-5956 GCA_041498935.1 Pyrinomonadaceae bacterium
CAGGATATGAGAGGTCTCGCGTTTTATGTCGATTGGGTCAAACGGCATAAGCAGTTTCCCGAAAGCGACGTAACCGGAAGTGCTCTACGAAAGTTGCGAACATCCGAATCAATCCCCTTGCTTATGGAGTTGTTACAACTCGGCTACGAGAAGGGCCTGGTCGAAGACCAATTCCATACATTGGACCGAGCAGCTTTGGATGCTCTCAACACAGTTGCGATGCAATCTGAAGACAGCTACAGACAGGTCCGAGAAAAAGTTCAAGGGTTCATTCCGACAAACATTTCAACTCTCAAGAATGTCAATTTCCTATACCAGTATCTCGACAGTCTTGAAAGATCCTTTTACCTTAATAGGAGTGCGCAAGTATCTTTGGATGAAGTGATCGCCAAAGTTAATGATGTCCTCAATTGAACGAGACCGGCCTCCTGGCGGCTAACTATCCTGCGAGTAAATTAAAAACGGGTGAATGATCGTTCCACGCATATGGCAATGATTGGCGCAGGGCCCGTGGGTTTAGCCGTGGCCAGGGCACTGCTTCAGCAGTCCATACCCTATGGGCAACTGGAAGCCGACGACGACCTGGGTGCGCCAATCAGCGGGGAAATTGGGTAAAAGGGAAATGGGTAAAGGGGAACGCGCTCACCTGCGAAGTTTCCCGACTTTCGACTTTTCCCAGGGCGCGCAGCAGATGCTCGAATACCTGAACTCCTACGCCGAGGTCTTCAAAGTTCGTCCACACATGCAGTTTCGCACGAAGGTTCTGATGTGCCGGCCGAACCCCGTCTGTATTTGTCGAAGCGCGGCGTCCGCGCTAGAGAGAATCACTTCGAGCTCGATAAAGACGTCCATTAGAAGCTAAGCTCGCCTAAAATTGGCAATCAACTTACCGAGTAGTGGCAGATCACTAGAATATCTTCGATTGCATCTGCGTTCAGGCGCGCGTCGGAGATGCTACCCACCGGGAGGGGCTGTTGCAAGTCGATCGGAATCAGCGAAGCTCTAGAATGTATTCCAGATCGTCTTTGGTAAAAGTCTGTGTTTGAGCCTTGATCGTAGCGGAGCTTAAGATCAACAGAATTGGGAAGGCTTCGCGCGAACCTACAGGTTTCCCTGGTAATCCTCTCGAGGACAAACTCATTGCGCGGTCGATTTTAATCCTCATGTCTCCCTTCCATTTGATGCACTGAGCACGGACTCTTTAGTCGGGCCATCGTGAATCTCAGATGTCGTAGACGACAACATCCGTTCCGATTGGTGTGAGCTCACTAAACCCCTTAGCGGCGAAGAGCGGTATGCGGATACACCCATGGCTTGCCGGATACGTAAACACCGCTGGACTACCGTGAATTGCGACGCCTTTGAAGACATAGCTTGGATAATAGAGAAGCCCCAACGGACTCCGCCGCCAACCATTGATCTTTCGCAGAACCTTAAACTTGCCACGTGGTGTGTGAGCGCGGCCCGTTTGTCCCCCGTCCGAGTATAACTTTCCGCTGCCAGTGCAAATCGGCAGGATTCTCGAAACCCTGTCGTCGCTGTCTACGATAAAGAGAACTTGACGATGGAGATCGACTTCGACGTGGTAATAGCCGGTGAAGCGCGGACGCGGTCGCCCGGCAGACCGCAACGCGTCAAGCTCTCCAGACGTTAGCAGGCCGGTGCGATTGCGCCCTTCGAATTTCTGAAACGCAATCAAAGCATGCCGGGATGCTGGGTCCAGATTGCCGTCAACTGGTCCAGTCCAATACCCAAGCTCCGACAAACGCTGTTCCGCGTCGAGTTTCTCTTCGAAGCGGATTTCCTGGTGTGCGACACGACTAGAAAAGCTTCTGGCCTGTGTTACTCCATTCGCAACTATTAAGAAAGCCACGGAAAACCAGAGCAGCAATAGCGGATTCCTTCGGGGTGCCAGAACGGCTTCGTTTTCGCTGTAGAGCATGTTCTTAAGCTTCTTTCCACTACAAGGAGGGTCGTGATGGTTGGGTCACCACTCCATCGACCATTTCCGGCAACATTGGAGAACGAAATCGCAGCAGGGCTGTAGCTCCATCTGCTGACTTAATCGCAAGCGCAACATCGGCACCTTCGTCTGTTTGCTCCAAACTTACCTGCGTGGGACGGCTAATGCTGTGCGTGATGTGATCGTCCGGCTTGGCACCGATCATGATAGCCATCTCATCGCCCTGAACTTCGTCCCATTCAGCAACGATGCCCTCGAAAGCCAATTCCCGCTCCTCAACTTGCGCTCCGATTTCAGACCCGAGAATTTCGAGTGTTATCAGCCAGCCCTCGTGTTTACGGCTAAAGCTATCGAAGAACTCCGGCCATTCGCTTCGTGAAATCTCTTTTGTTCTCATGGTGAAATCTCCTTCTAGATACCTGTGGGAAATGTCTCCGGCACTTCGCCGGCTTCCCATTCGGCAGTAAGCTCCAAAGGCTCCACTGCGCGTGTTTCATCGAAATGAATAACTGCGTCAAATTGCTCGGATAAACGTGCCTTGAAATAGTGACTTGCTCTCTCAGTCTCCGGGCGATAAATGACGCCGATCGCCCGCTCAAGCAGCGGCTCACGTAGCGCAACAACGGCGTGGTCCGTATTGCGAAACGTGAGCAACAAACGCGGGATGTCCACTTCGTGAAAGAGCGCCTCGTAACTGTTTGCAAGCGCGGGTCGCACTTGTTTGCGTTCAGCAGGCGCATCCCAGTTGGCGGCTGCAGTCACCGTGCCTTGATAAGTCGTGAAACCGACGAGTACCGCATCACGGCCGTGTCGCTCGCGCACAAGTTGCCCGACGTTCCATTCTCCCTCCTGGCCCATGCGAGTAGCGCGGGCGTCACCCAGGTGTGAGTTGTGCTCCCAAACCACGATCTTTGAGTGCGAGTTTTGAGTGCGGAGAAACGCGTGCAAGGACTCGAGGGTCTCAACCATGTGAGCATCACGCAGATTCCATGACGAAACGCGGCTACGGAACATTGAGCGGTAATACCGCTCAGCGTTCATGACAAGCCGGGCGTTCTGCGTAGCATAGAAATGTTCGTCGGCGGCGATGCGGCCGTCGCGCCAGGCATATTCCGCCGAGTCCTGGTAGATCTCAAGGAGTTGACTGACGACTTCGTCTTCACAAGATTCGGCAATGCCTAAACCTGTCGCGTATCCGTAGGCCTGCTCGTCCTTACCAAAATGATCGAAGCAAGCGTACCGAGCACGAGCGCGTTGCGCGGCCTCGGGATTGATCCGATCAAGATAATCAAGCACGGCCGCGATCGAGGTGTGCAAGCTGTACAGATCCAGGCCGTAAAAACCGACCTTCGTCGCGGAGGCGGAAAGATCGTCGTTATAGGATCGCAGCCAACCAACGAAATCCAGCACGTCGGCGTTGCGCCACATCCATGTGGGAAAACGCTTGAAACCCGACAACGCCTCAACCGCGTCCGCATCATTGCTGACGCCGCGGACATACCGGTTGACGCGATAAGCGTCCGGCCAATCAGCTTCAACTGCTACAGCGGTAAAACCTTTTTCCTTTATTAGCCGCTTGGTGATTTGAGCGCGCTCTCGGTAAAACTCGTGTGTCCCGTGCGACGCCTCACCTATCAGCACCAACGGTGCGTCGCCGATGAGTTTCATGAGCGGATCGTAGTCATCGAGCTCACCGGCCAGCGGATGTGCGGCTTCGCGTACGACGTCAGTTAGTAGAATAGTGGTTTCGTTTATCATGACGATGCCATAGCCAGTTCCAGCACTTAGGCGACCCGCTGGTGTGGCGGCTGCTTGGCGTGTTTCAGCAAGTAGCAAACCTCTTCATCCGTAGTTTGCGAAAAATCCCGGTACCAGAGACCAACTCCTTGGAATGGCTCAGGAGTTATGAAGCAAACACAGGTTGCATCCACCTCCGTCTTGAATGACTCACAAGTTTCTCGCGCCGCTACTGGCGCCGCCACGATGATCCTGGTCGGGCCGAGACTTTTAAGTGCGTTCACCGCAGCACGCATAGTTGATCCGGTGGCCATGCCGTCGTCGACGATTATCACCGTGCGGCCGCTAACGTTTAGCGGTGCAGACGCGCCGCGATAAAGATTCTCCCGCCGCCCGAGTTCGCGCTGTTCGCGCGCAGCAACCTGATCAATCAATTCATCAGCGATCCGTAGATGGTTGACTACGTCTTCATTCAGGACGCGCACGTTACCGGTGGCGATGGCGCCCATTGCCAGTTCCTCGTGTCCGGGCACGCCAAGCTTACGCACCAGGAACACGTCCAGCGGAGCAGCGAGCGCGCGGGCCACTTCATAAGCGACTGGCACACCGCCGCGCGGCAAAGCGAGCACAACTACATCGGGACGGTTAGCGTAGGCATGCAGCTTCTTTGCCAGTAGGCGTCCCGCTTGAATTCTGTTTGCAAATTGCATGGTTACCTCCTTGTATTTCGTGACGCCCCGCATCAAGCCTGCGCTCGGCATTCCGGATGTCCACAACCACAGTCGGTTTCTGAGCGTGCCTTTTTACACTCTTCACTGCAATAATCACTGCCCTCGCGCGGGGGGCAGCGGCAAGCGACGTGTGCGCATTCTTTCTCGTTTAACTCAATTGACATACTGATAGTCCTTGTTGATGGCGCCGCTCTTCATCGCAAGTGGTTGAGAAACCACTTGGCAGCAAGACTGGCGACCTCTTCTAACTTGCCGGACTCCTCAAATAGGTGCGTGGCGCCGGGTATGATTTTCAACTCCTTCACGCATCGGAGCTCTGCGTAAGCGTCCTCATTCATCTGAATGACTGGTCCATCAAGACCGCCGACTATTAAGAGAGTCGGAGCTTTGACGCGACGCAAAGCTGCTCCCGCCAGATCGGGTCGACCGCCGCGAGAAACGACAGCGCCAACCTTTACCCCAAGTTCGGCAGCAGCAACCAACGCTGCGCCGCCTCCCGTACTCGAGCCGAAGTACCCAGGGCACAAGTGACTGGTTTCGGTCTGTCCAGTGAGCCATTTGGTCGCGGCGACCAGCCGGCGGGCAAGCAGGTTTATGTCAAAACGAAATTCGCGCGTGTAATTGTCGATTGCTTCTTCTTCACGTGTGAGTAGATCGAACAGCAGCGTGCCGACACCGGCTTCCCGGATGACACCGGCGACGTATTGATTCCGCGGGCTATGACGACTGCTGCCGCTTCCGTGGGCGAACAATACTATTCCAGTCGCGTCCTCCGGCACCTTAAGTTCACCAGTAAGTAAAACCGAGCCAGCCCTGATCTGAACCTCGCCTCTCTCGGATACCCGTCTCGTCGCTGGTGTTGCTGCCATCGCCTTCACCTCAATGCGCATCTTTCTCAAGAAAAGTGGTTTGCGAATTCGTTAGTCACTCTCGCTGCCAGTTCACCCGTGCCAATTTATTCTCGTGCGAGAAATCGTAATGAACGCTACCTCCAAATGCTTTTTCAAGAGCGTGGCCCAAGCGCTGCGCCAAGTGTTCCGTGGTTGTAGTTAGCGTGAGTTTATGGGTGTCGCCGCGTTTCCATTCCATGATTCTCGCCAAAGGGTTATCCTCCGCAGCCCTTTCCGCTTCGTTTCGCAACAGTTGTTCAATCTCTTCATGATGGGCGACGAAAAAGTCGCCTTCCAGATAGACAAATCCCCGCGGTTCGCCGCTGCGTTTCTGTTCGCACGCAGGGCAAACTGTCATGTGTGAAGGCCGCCAATGTTTATGTTTCTTATTCCCTGCGGCAGTATCTGGGGCAGTCCAACGTCGGTTGGCATACACTGCTCCACACTCTTCACAAACGGCCGGCTCGCTTTGAGCGCGCGCCGGTCGATGACGACCGGCTTCGTGATCGACTCGTTTGGTAAACGTCGCATTTGTATATGGCTTCTTGCTACGCATAGCTCACCTGTAGGCTGCGATTTTACGAACCCTGGACTGCTGAAAATAGAATCCTTCTCTCAGTAGCTTCCAGATATAA
>JBGQJH010000166.1:0-5955 GCA_041498935.1 Pyrinomonadaceae bacterium
CTACCATTTCACGAACTATCGTTACGCGTTCGAGGCCATATTCGTCTTCAACCCGGAGCATCCCACTTCGCTGCTCTACAAGAAAACGCCGGGCGGCTACGAGCTCGAGGGCGCCATGTTCACGGCCCGAAAGAAAGCCACCGAGGAAGAGCTGAATGACCGCGTCCCGCTGAGCGTGGCGCGCTGGCACAAACACGTCAACATCTGCCTCCCGCCGAGAGGCGCGCAGCCGCAGCAAGCCAGCCTGAAGCAATTCGGCTTCGGCGGCTCGATCGCGACTGAAGACGCCTGCAACCAGGCCGGCGGCCGCTGGATTCCGCAGATATTCAACTGGATGGTCCACGTCTATCCCTACGAAACGGATCCCAAGAAAATCTGGGCGCACTGAGGACTTGCCACAGAGACACGCCCTTCGGTTCCACTCAGGATAAAGAGACACAGAGCGAAGCCAGCAGCAACAAAGGGTGTTTTTGTTGCGGTTAGAAAAAAGTAATGTCCTTTGTTGTGAGCGGGTTGACTCGATTTCTGAATTGGCAACTGTTGCGATTAGCCTCCAAACTGCTGGCGGCCATGGCCTTTTCTTCGCCTGACTTCCGCGATTGAGTCTCGCTATAAGGTCGGAAGAGAGTTCCTTCGACTCCTCCGCCGCGGCGGACTCGCTCAGGATGCCGATCCTCGTCGGATCGGCAGTTGCGATTAGCCTTTTGTTCGCCTCGTGTGGAGTGCGGCGGCTTGCCGCCGCTTTGTTACGCCCCGTCTTGCCGGGGCGCGCGCCCATGGCGCGCCAGGTCGGGCGAGCCGAGCCTCGCCCTATGAAAGCGAGACCGAGGTCTCGCACTCCAAATTTCGCCTCACCCGCGGCAAGAATTCTTTCCGCGGCGTTCAGCCGACCCCCGGAAAGAGTTGCGATTAGAATTGGTCCCTCTCCTTTGTTTTGAATAAGTTACGGCGAATTCTATTCGCACCTAGTTGCGATTAGAATTTTCTCTGTCTGGGACGGAAACCGATGCCCGACAGGATCTGCCGCGCGCGCCATCTGACAAATCTCCATTCCTAACATGGCACGAACGGGGACGAAATTCCACTGGCCGTTAGACCAGTTTTTGAGGTTTTGAAGGGCAACTGTCCTTCTCGAGGGGTGGGCGCGCGCCGCGAGGCGATGAAGCCGCGGCGTAGAACAAGCGGAAGTCCGCGAACCTCAATTACACAAGACGATATCCAAGTCTCGGGTCACGATACTGATAGTCCGTGGACTTAAAGTCGTCATTTCAGCAACATCAGCAGATGCATTCGCCTACTCGTCACAATTCCTTCGTCCTGGAAGACTTGCGTAAGAAATTTGGCGCGAGAATACGGTACTTACGGCTAAAGTTAGGCTTCTCGCAGGAAGAATTAGCCGCGATCTGCGAACTAGATCGAACGTATATAGGCGGAATTGAGCGCGGCGAGCGAAACCCAAGTTTAAAGAATATCTGCCTCATTGCCTCCGCATTGAGCGTCCCCGTTTCGGCCCTGTTTGATGATTCAGACGAGTCGCGCCGTCCATCCCCAGGTAGCAGCAGATGACCCAAATCGTGGACATGAAGAAAAATCTTCTTTCCGCCTTCCATCAAGGGCTAAACGGGCCCGTAAGCAAGATTGCTGCGACCCGTGGAACACGAAAAGAAAAGGCGAGCGAAGTCAACTCCCTTGCGGGGGCAATAAAAACCAACCTCTCAAAGAATGTTCACACTCTCCCGAAGAATGAATGGTCAAGTTATGTTCTAACCCTTCAATATTGCTTTTCCGTTGCGAGTCTGGAGTATCGACATAAAGTGTGGCCATATGAATATATGGCTTTCTCGCGCCGTGTTGGCGAATTGTGGGAGGCCTTCTGCCGCGCCGCCTGGGATTATCCAAGTAGGCCATCCGTGGCACGAATTCCGACACCTAATTTTGCCTCTGTTCGCGAGGTGCTCTTCGGCAGAATAAAAGCGAATATCGGAGCTCATGGTAAGAGAGAAGAGATAATTAAAGACGTAAATACACTATTTGAGACCATCGGTGACATTAACATGAAAGAAGATGAAGTCTTTGTTGTCGATGGGACTCCACATGTCATCGATTTCAAGAGTGGGTTCGGATCAAATGAAAAGGGCAACATGCTGCGCCTTCAAACTGTCGGGAATGCGTACCGGATCTGGAATCATCAAACTCGACTCCTGTTATTGGTTCGTCAAGAAGAAAACAACAACTATCTGCGAGTTTTGCGCCGGTTGGGTCTGTGGGAAGTGCACACAGGAGCCCAGGCTTATGATGAGATTTCCCAACTCACCGGTGCGGACATGCAGAAAATTCGAAATTCGATTATCGACTGGAAATCTGATTTATCAACTCGGCTGTATAGCTACCTCAAGAATCAACCCACCGACCTCACTTCATATCTAACTTGGTAGCCAGATGTCACGTTCTCGACAAATTCATCGCACACACTTTGTTGTAAAGATCCCCTCAGCCTTGCATCGTTAACGAGACAGCCTGCCCGTTGATTGTCTAATTCGGAGAAAGGCGGGACAGGCAAGCGTTTCAGATAATTCGCGGAATTGTTGGCACTCCCGTTGACAATTTTTTTTATCTTCTGTGAAGCAATGTAAGAGTTCAAATAAAGAAGAAGCGCAGGAGTCTCAATCGACCGGTGCGGAAATACGCCCACAACGCCCTGGTCAAATACTGCCCTATCAATCAGCGCAGCAGAGATCCGCCTTGTCGTGACCATTGGAACGGACAGGCCCACCTTAAAATAGAACGCCGAGTTCTGAAGGCGGGCTTTCTTATCAGTCCTATAAAACTCGATCGCTGCTTTTCTCCAATCGATCGCCCAAGCGGTTTTCTCGAATGGCTGTCGGTGTCCTCCCCTGACGAGGGGGACATAGTAACGCTCACCATCCAACCCAGACTCTTGCTGTGCAGAGGTCAGGTTTCCTTCAAAAACCTTTCTGCTCCAGTCGATTGCGTGACCGTTTAGTCGCCGGGCTATTCGGGCCGCATCGTATCCGATGAAACGCTCGTTATCTCCTGTGTAGATCCCTGTTCGGCATTCGGCGAGATCCCCGAGAGTACGCCAGTTGGCGTGCATCTCACTGCTACCATCAAACATTGCGGGAGACCATCCCAAATCGGCATTCGCAATCAGTGTGCCACCGAGAAATGACTTGCTGTAAGCCAGACTTTCTAATGAGAGAGTTTGATTCTTCTCGAAAACATCTAACCACTGGACTGCGTCTGATGTACCCAGTCTCCCCTTTTGACCTGCGACGATGCACAGATTGCCGTACCCAAAATTCACAGTTTCAAATAGTTTCGATGGAAACCGTAGGATGTGTGTTGGCGCAGCTTGCGAACAAATAAAAGAGCGCAAAGGACGGTGATTCACACTGGAAAGAAATGTATCAGGAATCAAAAAGACATAGCGCCCCCCCTGCCGAAGGCGGGACACGGCAAAGGTGAAGAAAAGGCCGTACGACTCCCGTGCGTAGGAATTTGGAAATGCACGCTTGATTCGCTTTCTGTAGTCTAAATCAAAATACAAGCCATACGGTGGGTTGGATATTACGGCGTCGTAAAGCGTCCTGCGAACAGGATGGGACTGTTTCATTAGATCGTCAACAAAAAGATCTACAAAATCAGCCTGGAATGCATGGACCTTTAGATGTTTGAACTTCATCTTCACGGTGTCTATAGCATGTGGGTCAACATCAACAGCGTGAATCTCCGATGGCTCGCCTTTCAACCCGCCGAGAAACGCGCCGTGACCAACGCTCGGCTCTAGTAGGGTCAGTCCATCTGCATGCCCAAGGAGGTGACACATCATTTCGTTAATCAGCTTGGCATCCGTGAAATGTTGTTTTAGCGCAATTTTTCTCTGCATTGGCATTCTTAAGAGGGATACCTATATACATCTTCTAAACGATCTTGTGATGCTTGGCAAGGCCCAACACTGATTATCCGACGCACCCAAGAGGGGGGGGTGGCGGTGCAGCCCCGGCGACTCCTCAATTCGGCCCTCCACTTCGGTCTTCAAAAGTGACCACTCTCGGTGTCATGTGCAAAGGAAGGGCCAGTCACGAACGGGGTTCGATTTCCGCGTTGTCAAGCAATCATCGGTTCAAACACTCACCCCGAACTCGTATCTCTATGGATACTTACTCGAGCACCACTGCTCTGTCGGGCGCTCGGGTTGCCACGCGCCCAACGCTTTGCAATCCCCCAATGGGAATCTTGAATTCAATTCGACCACTCGCGTTCGATCTTCGTGGCAGGTAGACCCAATGGGGCGGGCGGTCAGGCTTTCAAAGTGAGCGCCTCAAGGTTTTGCGGGTGTCTCACGCCTTCGATCCCTGAAGGAGTTAGTCGCCCGACGTTGCGTTGTTGCCGCGCGTGAGATTACACTTCGCGCGTCCGAGTCGGACACAGCGCGATGAAATTTTATGTAGGGATAACGGATGATGACTGGTACAGCTACCTTTCCAGCCAGAGCCCGCTGGAGGAAGTGAATTTTTGGCAGCCGAGTGGAGGGCGCCAGTTTCGCGCGTTGCAGCCAGGTGAGCCGTTTCTCTTCAAACTGCACAGCCCCCAGAATTTCATCGTAGGAGGAGGCTTTTTCAGCCACTTCACGAAGCTCCCGGTGAGTTTTGCGTGGAATACATTCACAACCAAAAACGGCGCACAGACGGAACAAGAGATGCGTAGCAGGATTGAGCGGTACAGGCGAATCTCTCCCGCTCCGGGCGAGGACTACGTGATTGGATGCATTCTACTTCTATCTCCCTTCTTTTTCCCCGAGGAAGAATGGATTCCGGCTTCGGATTGGGAGCCGAACATCGTTCAAGGGCGCAGCTACGACACCGCGGACTTGCGCGGGGAATCACTGTGGGGAGAAGTGGAACAGCGCCTCAAGGCAGATAGAGCTCTGACGGTCAAACTTGGGGATGGCGGCGATGCCGGAGAAAGATTCGGCGCGCCTCAGCTTGTCCGGGCTCGTCTGGGACAAGGAACGTTTCGTGTCGTCGTAACTGACGCTTACAGCCGACGGTGTGCCTTCACAGGCTCGCCTGTGCTGCATGTGTTGGACGCTGCGCACATCAGGCCATTCACGAAGGACGGCCCGCACGACATTCGCAACGGCATCCTGTTCCGACAGGATGTTCACACGCTGTTCGACCGGGGGTATATCACCGTGACGCCGGAATATCGAGTCGAGGTAAGCCACCGAATTAAGGAAGAGTTTGCGAACGGACACGAATACTACTCGCAGGATGGCAAGAGCATCGACCTACCGAAAGAGGCAAATTCGCGACCCTCCGGTGAGTTTCTCTCCTGGCATAACGAGAACGTCTACCTGGACTAGATATCGCAATTGAAGCTCGGTTGGGTCGCAAGTTGCGCGGGTGAACCAGCGCAAGCGGTACTCGATCAAAAGGCATTGCGCGGCGCGATGAAATCGCGCAAAGAGAAGGCCGCGGCACATTCGGTCTCGCCACTGGCGAGACCTCAGTGCAAGCAAGCGGTAGTCAATCAATATGTGACCCGTTTTTCGGCGGGAAGCGCGTGGCACACCCGCCCGGGTGTCATTCCCACTGCCCCATTCCCTCGCAGATGAATTTGAAATCGGAAGCGAAGAGCGGATGGAAGATCAGAGCCATGGCCGGCAAGCCCATGCGAGCTAACGGGGGCCAAACTACATGCATTGACGCAGATGCACGAGTTTGCTATGTTTTGAAATATGGCGAGCGGAGCGAAAAAGTGAAGCGTCGGGCGATCCGGACCACACAATCCTCAGGGAGCAGCCACAAACTACTGAAAAGTAAGGCGTTAAAGTCATCCGCGAAAGCTAAGGCTGCGCTGCCCGATCCGCTGGCGCCGGCCAAGCAGGCGCAGATGAAGTGCTACGAAGAGGCGCTCAAGTATTTTCAACAG
>JBGQJH010000167.1:0-5923 GCA_041498935.1 Pyrinomonadaceae bacterium
GCCGCAGCCGCGGTGCCTCCTTTCTTCATTTCGTCCCTGGCTCGCTTCTGCGTTGGCACCGGGAAGAGACCGGGGACAGCGCCGGTCAATCCGGCAAAGTCGCCCTCGCCTTCGATGATGGCCGGCGTGAGCGCAACGCTTACTTGCTTCGCTTCGGCTTCCTGAGCGTCACCAAAGGCTTCGTTAGCGGAATAGTTCAGAGCCTTGATGCCCAAACCCATCGACTGCACCAGCACCGCACTGCCGCGGAGCACCGGCAGCTTGAGCAGCGGATACTTGTCGCTCCACTTTGGTAGACGAGCGGCTGTATTTACTATCGTCCCGTCTGCTTTGCGCACGGCTATGGCATAGGCATTCGGCGTCCGCATCATGACGCCTTCAATGACCGCCTGCCCACCGACTATTAAATCTCGTTCGTTTGTGCTCAAGGTTTTCTTCCTGTTGGACAGTCATTCTTGCCTGTCGGTTTTGTTAAGAGACAGACAGGAATGTCTGTCCTACTATTAAAACACTAACGCCGGCGTTGGCAGCGGTCGCAGTCCCCTGGTTGAAACACGGATAGCGACCGACGACTACTCGCCGGCGTCTGATTATGAAGTTTAGCTAATGTCGATTTCTAATTAACAACTTCTTTCCTCGGAAGTTAGAAATTACTGAGTGGCGGTGGTGTTTTCCACCGGAGTTTTCTTGCCGTAGCGTTTGTTGAAGCGATCCACGCGTCCTGCCGTGTCAACCAACTTCTGCTTGCCGGTGAAAAACGGGTGGCAAGCCGAGCAGATCTCAACGTGCAGGTCGCCCTTTTTGGTTGAGCGAGTCTTAAAAGTTTCGCCGCAAGCGCAGGTGACGGTGATCTCGCTATATGCCGGATGAATCTCTGGTTTCATTATTCTCTTGACCCTCACTATAGACAGCTAAATGCCGCTTTTCAAACGAACCATGATAGGGTTTGGAGACTTGTACCGTCAAGTTGGCGTTTGTAACGCAAACGGTTAGTTTGCGCAACCGACGAGAGCTTCAACACTTCAAGTGGCCACGATTTTTGCCCGCAAACCAGCGTTTGCGTTTCAGGAATCTGGCGGAAACAAGCTTGTTGACAGTAAATTAACGCCATGCTTAAATCGATTTCTCCGACCTTTTGTAATAGCATTAACACTGCGCCTGAACTTTTAGCGCGATCCACGAATACATCGATCGCACTTTTAGTCAGAGTGTGATTATGAGAATGGAAAACTGATGGCGGACGATAACGACAAGCCGGACGAACCAAACGCAAAAGTCCCTGGGGTTGACGTTCCCGACCGTGCGACCGGCACGCCGTCGCCCTCCGCTATTCCCGACGCAAGTGAAGTGGCCGGCGCTGACGCGAAAAAAGCCGCGCTGGTCGAGCAGGCCAAGTCTCGGGTGGCTGCTGTCAAAGAATCGTTGGGCGAGAAAGCCGCGAGTCCCCAAACACCAACTCCCGCCGCGCCCGGGGCTCCTAAAGCTCCGGTCAAGAAAAAGGAGGAAGGGGCGAAGCCCGTCGATGCTTCCGACCATAAGTTGGTTAAGAAACTGAAGGCCAAATTTGCTGGAGCAGTGCTAGAGGCGGTGGAGTTTATTGGTCAACTTTCGATTCGCATCGAACCCGGTCGCATCGTTGAGGTCTGCAATTTCCTGAGAGACGACGCCGACACGAAATTCAACTATCTTTCCGATTTGACCTGCGTTCATTACCCGTTGGAGCCTGAGCGGCCGCTGGAAGTTGTTTATAACCTGTATTCGATCTTCCGGAACGAGCGCGTACGTTTGAAGGTCGGGATAGCCGAGGGCGCGAGCGTTGATAGCGTGACCGATGTTTGGCCCAGCGCGAATTGGATGGAGCGCGAGGTCTACGATCTATTCGGCGTCAGCTTCAGAAATCATCCCGACCTGCGCCGGATATTGTTGCCGCCTGATTGGGAAGGGCATCCGCTGCGGAAAGATTATCCGCTGGAGTTCGTTGAAAACCAGTGGACGAAAAAACATTTGCCCGAAATGACCGAGGTGCAACGCGAACAGTTGGATCAAAGACGCGCGTATGGCCTGGAGATACTCTCTGTGCCGCAGGAGCGCATGATGCGCGAGATCCTTCAGAGTGGTAAAGAAGTGATGCCAAAGGATAAGTGAATTGCCTATTGCCAATTGCCGAATTCCGATTGGCGCCTTGCTTTATGGGGCTTCAAATCGGAAATCGGCAATTGGCAATCGAAAATGACATGACTCCTAAAGAGATTGCCACGCAGTATGAAGCAAAAGTATTCGACACGCCCGAGGCGGCGAAGGTGGCTGGGTTTATCTTGACGGAAACGATGGAGCCGCGAAACGTTTGGAACAAGGCCAGCGCCGCGCAGGCAATCGTTACCAAGCTCGCAAAAATGCGGGCCGGCGGCGAAGCAAGAGAGATTGGTTTGATTATCGAACCGTGGAGGGTAACGGGTTGTTATGTTCCCGCCGAACCTGAGCCGGCCGCGGCTTAGAAATAGTCAGTAGTAAGTTGTCCGTAGTCCGTTGCAGATGACTTCCAACTGACCACTGACCACCGACCACTGACGACTGACCACTGACATGCATCAGGTAGAGATTGCCACAACTAAAGAGACGCTGCTCGATAGCCCCGAGATGGTGCTCAACATGGGGCCGCAGCACCCCTCAACGCACGGCGTGCTGCGAGTGATTCTGAAACTCGACGGCGAGACGGTGATGGATCTCGATTGCGATATTGGCTATCTCCATCGTGGCATGGAGAAGATTGCCGAGAATCGCATGTACACGATGATCGCTCCCTATTGGGATCGACTCGATTACATCGCCGCAGTTTCCAATGGGCTCGTCTGGGTGGAAACGGTCGAACAGATGATGGGCCTGGCCGTGCCGCCACGCGCTCATTACCTGCGAACGATTCTTACGGAACTCAATCGCATCGCGTCGCATCTGCTGTGGCTCGCGACTCACGCGCTCGACATTGGCGCGGTGACAGTTTTGCTCTGGGCATTGCGTGAACGCGAAGAGATTCTGAAGATTTTTGAACGGCAGTTTGGCGCTCGTCTCACCTGTCACGCCTGGCGCGTGGGTGGCATGCCCAACGATGCCTACGACGATTTTGATGTGGACGTGCGCCGCTTCGTCAGCAATTTTCCCAAGCGCCTCGACGAGTATGAGACGGTGCTGTCGGAGAATCGCATCTGGTTGAGTCGGACGGTTGGCATTGGCGTGATATCAGGAGAAGCCGCCGTGGCGATTGGCTTGTCGGGTCCGGCGTTGCGGGGTTCAGGGGTGGCCTGGGACATTCGCAAGGCGCGGCCCTACGCGGCGTATGCCGATATGGACTTTGATATTCCGCTTGGAGAGAACGGAGATACTTACGATCGCTACCTGGTGCGCCTCGAAGAGATGAGACAGTCGCGACGCATCATTGTGCAAGCGCTGGATCAGTTGCCCGACGGTCCCGTGAATGCGAAGTTGCCGAAGATAGTCAAGCCTCCGGTTGGTGATTACTATCATTCCATCGAGGGACCGAAAGGTGAGATTGGCTGTTACCTGGTGTCCGATGGAACTGCGCAGCCCTGGCGCATGCGCGTGCGACCGCCGTCGTTGATTAATCTTCAGGCTCTGAAAAACCTTTGTCTGGGCCACCTGGTGGCAGACGTAGTTGCGATAATCGGAACGCTGGATATTGTTCTTGGTGAGATTGACCGCTGATGTCGCCATGAGGTCCACCACACAACTAGTCTGCGGAGCAGACGGCAGCATATAGCCCAGGGTGGAGCGAAGCGAAACCCTGGGTAGTGAAGCTAGAGGTAGCAAGCCCGCGTTAGCGGGCGGCAGAAGTTGATGATCGAGAGCATTTTTCGCCCGCTGAAGCGGGCTCCGGAGTCTTTAGCCCGGCTTTACCCAAGGCTGCGCTTCGCCTGCCCTGGGCTTTATGCTGTCGCCTGCTTCGCAGGCTCGTTGAATAGTTTCTGTTCGGAAGCCTTCCCGAAAATGCGGGATGCGGAGCCGACTCTATTTTGTTTCGGCTAGCTGATAGAGAATCAACAATGGTTGCGTTACTAGCTCCAATCAATTTCATTGACCAACTGCTGCTGAGATATTTCAGCGCCGCGACGATCAACCACGTCATCTGGCCCTTCATCCAGATTGGGCTGGTGGTCACACTGGTTGCTGGCTGGGTAGCTTACGCAACTTATCTCGAGCGAAAGATCTCCGCCTTCATGCAGGCCCGACTTGGACCGATGCGGGTTGGCCCGTGGGGATTGTTGCAGCCCATCGCTGACGGCATCAAGCTGCTCACCAAGGAAGACTTCATTCCCGAAAAGGCCGATCGTTGGATCTTTTTCTTAGCGCCCTACATCGCCGTTGCCGCGGCCTTTATCACGTTTTCCGTGATTCCGTTTGGTCCCGACTGGGCCGTGATTACCGATATCAACATTGGCTTGCTGTTTGTGCTGGCGGTTTCGAGCGTCGGTGTGTTGGCGCTGATTCTCGCCGGCTGGGCCTCGAATTCCAAGTATTCACTACTCGGCGCTTTGCGCTCGAGCGCGCAAATGATCTCTTACGAAGTCGCAATGGGACTGTCACTAATCGGCGCGCTGATGTTTGCCCGTACGCTTTCACTCTCCGGCATTGTGGGCGCACAAGAGAGCGACTCCGTTTGGTATCTGGTTTACCAGCCACTTGGGTTCCTGATTTTTCTCGTTAGCGGGATCGCGGAAAACAATCGCGCGCCGTTTGATTTGCCCGAAGCTGAATCGGAATTGGTGGCAGGTTTCCACACCGAGTATTCCGGATTTCGTTGGTCGCTCTTCTTTATGGCCGAGTACGCGGCCATGGTTATTGTGTCGGCGGTGGCGGTGACGGTGTATCTCGGTGGTTGGTATTTGCCTTTTGTTTACCGGTGGACCGAAGCGAAGGGTTATCACAATCTCTATGTTATAGTCAGCCTTCTGGTCTTTCTCGTAAAGTTGACGTTCATTCTTTATTTATATTTCTGGCTGCGTTGGACGCTGCCGCGCTTTCGTTACGATCAGTTGATGGACATCGGTTGGAAGTGGTTGATTCCGTCGTCGCTGATTAACATTACACTTTCCGCGCTGGCAATTTTTGTGGTCCAGGCACTCAATGGCTGGCATGGAATCAAGACGATTGAATCGCTTGCCAACGGACTGGATCTAACGGCAACCGGCAAAGCCGTGATGATAGCGATGGGACTTGCGGGCCTGGGTATCACGGGCCTATTGCTGGCGAGAATCAACTGGCGCTCGCGCGACTTCAACCTGAAGAGCCAGCGACGAAACATCAAGCTGGTGAATCTGCCGCAGGGTAAACCCGCTGTCCCGGCTGTCGCTCCGGCGGCAAGCGAATGAAGGTGATTGCCGATTGCCAATTGCCGAGTGCCGATCTACTTTGCTGTTCGGCGGGCAGGGTGGATGCGGTAATCAATCGGCAATCGGAAATCGGCAATTGGAAGTAACACTATGCCTTTAGTTAAAGTTCCCAAACCGAAGTTCATCGAAAAGCTCCAGCGCTTTTTCATGGTCGACCTTTTGAAGGGTCTGCGGCTCACGCTCAAATACAATCTTGGCGCGCTTACAGACAAAGACTCGGTCGGGGGCAAAGGCATCTACACCGAGCAGTATCCCAAGGTCCGGCCTGATGTAGCGCCGCGTTTCCACGGCGCTCCGCGGCTCAACATGGACCCGGAAACTCACGACACTCTTTGCATCGCCTGCAATCTTTGCGCGATAGCTTGTCCCGAGGATTGCATTGACGTGCTGGCGATGGACGTGGAGATCATCGTCGCCGGCAAGCCCCGCAAGAAGAAAGTGCTCGACGAGTTTATCTTCGACACGTCGCGCTGCATGTTTTGCGCGCTTTGCCAGGAAGCGTGCCCAACCTCGTGCCTGGA
>JBGQJH010000168.1:0-5917 GCA_041498935.1 Pyrinomonadaceae bacterium
CCGAATCAGGCAGAGACGATGGTTGCCGCATTGCGTGCGAAAGGGATTCCCGTTGCGTATCTTCCCTTCGCAGGCGAGCAACACGGATTTCGTCAGGCGAAGAACATCAAACGCGCTCTTGACGGTGAACTCTACTTTTATTCGCGTGTATTTGGATTTGAACTCGCGGAGCCAGTTGAGCCGGTCGAGATAGATAATCTGTAGACGACAGGGAAAGCCGATTTTCCATCTAGCATTTCCCAATTCTCATTTGTCATTTCAAACAAAGACCGCTTTTGGCGCGTTAGGTGGTAGAAACAAATTTACAATTTGTCATTCGCGTAGCGCGTGAGTGAAATGACAAATGAGAAATGGAAAATCTTTTCGGAGAGTGCGAGAGTGTCATTAGATCCCCCGGCCGCCTTTACTCCACCGGTTGATCCGCAATGGTCGCGGCTCCGCCACCATGATCGCCGGCTCGCAATACTCCGCTTTCATCAATGAAGTAAGACAGTCTGCCCGTCTTGCCATACTCCAGGGGGATCGCGATCGCCTCGAATTTGTTGGCGGAGACTGTCAATTCAATTGTGTAGCCATTCTTTTGGACCCACTCTTTGGTAACAAGGCCTTCCGCAAGCAATTCGTCGATGGTTGCATAACGTCCATTGCCCTTGTCGGCCTGAAATGATGCTTCAGCTGCGGCTACCGATTGCAGCGCGCTTCTCGCTACCGCTTCGTTGGCTTGAAGCGGCGCCTGACCGGCCTCGCTCGAGGCTCCGGCAATCAACAACAGGAGCAGATTCTTGGGCACATGCAGCTCGTGAAGCGGACCCAACCCATCGTTGGTTAGCGCGTAGGTCAGCGGGTCGATCACCGGGTTCACGCGAGACAGAAACTCGCTCATCTTGTCGTTGACAGAGGCGCCGCCAACAAAGCCGGGCGACGCATATTGCTCGACCAGACCGGGCGCGACATAAACCTGGCCAAGCACTTGTCGCGGTTGCCAGCGAGTAAAGTTTCTAAAATGGCTGTCTGACGAAAGCGTTTGATGATTCAAATACGAATCGACTACATGTCGCGTGGCGGCGGCGTCCGGCGACACGACCAGGAAATCACCCACGAACGCATAAGAGAAAACGTTTCCGTAGGAAGTGATTTCAGTTCCCTCGCGCTTTTCAGTTTGAGCCAGGAGGTTCGCGCCTTTGAATCCCAGCGATTCAATAACCTTTGGTATCAGGCGTCCAACCGCTTCCCGATCCTTGACTGAGATCGCGACTACCGGATTGGGCTCCGCGGCTTGCGCGGTCCTTTGCTCCGTGTCCGCTGAGGTGGGCTTTTCCCCGTCCGGTTTGGTGGGAGGCGGGCTCGGACTCGGCTCCTTCTTCGGAAGCGCCAGAGCCATCTCATTTCCGAGCAGAGGCAGCAGGTCGTCTTTGATCTTCAAGCCCAGTTTTTTTTCGTAGCTGGCAAAGGGCGATTCGGGTGGCGGACCATCTTTGACCGGTTGGCTGCTGTATTTTCTGGATCGCTCCTCCGCGTTGGCAATCGTCTTCAACATGCCATCGTAGATTTGCGGGTAGTCGAGCGAAACACTTACGAAGAGATCGGTGTCGGCGGGGAAGATGTTGGGAGACTCTGGTACGAGCGCCGGACCCGAAACGAATTGAGGCACAAATGGAATCGCACTCGCTTTGGTCTCGGCGCCGTTGACTATCAAGGTGCGAACAACATAAACGTCGCCTTCAAAAGTTACGGCCGCGGCGACGGCTTCCGGCCATTTGCTTTCGCCGCCAAAAAGCCCGCCATAAAGCGACAACATAAACGGGTTCACTTCATCAATGCCACGCACTGGTCTGGCCGAGAGCGTTGCGTCCGTAGACACTTGCGTACCAGCCGTGGCAACTACCACGCTTGGCTCCGAAGAACTCGGCGGCTCGGCCCCGGGCGGCGGTGGAAGTTGCTCATCGACCGGCGCAGCAGTCATCTCCGGTGCCACATTCTCGGGCGACTCTTCCGCTCTAGGGGGGTTGGCGGCTTCGCTTTCAATTCGTTTTTGCTCTTCCTCTTCCCATTTTTTCTGCTGGTCCTTTTCCGCCTTTTCAATTGACTTGACGTCGACGTAGAGAAAGAGCGACTCAGACGCAAAGCGATTTCGCGCCATCACGAAGTTCTGATCTTCTTCCAGCAACTTGCCGGCGCGCGGTCTTAGATTGCGAAAGGTGAAGGCGATGTCGCTGATCAAAATGAGCGTGCCGGCCTGTCTTATTTGATAAGGCGGCGGGGTCGGCGCCGTCTCCTTTTCCGGGACGGTCCTTACCTGTCCCACGATTGTCGGAGGAACGATCTTGGGGTCGGCAATTTTGACCTGGCCGTCGGTTGGGCCAGCGGAAGCAGTGGATGTTGGGCTCGGTGCAGTCACGGGAGTTTGTGTAGCTGGCGAAGGCGTTGGCGTGGGTGCAGGCAAGAGCGTCGGAAGAAAGCCGCTCAACTCCGGGTAAAACTTCTTCGCCTCCTCGGGAGAAGAAAACTCGATGGCAACCAGAACGGTGGGAAGTTTGGGCCTCGAAGGCCAACCCGCCACCAGTATTCGTGATCCGGCGAGCACGTCAGCATGCGCGTTAAGCCATTTCACAACGGTCTTGAACTCTTCTGGCGGGCGACCGAGTTTCATGACCGGCTCAAGCAGATCACTAACCGCTGATGAATGAATCAATCCGCCGACGCCCCTTATCTCGCAGTAGACTTTGTAACTGTCCGCGGCGAGCAGTGTGTCAAACGTGGGCACCGGTTCCGCAGGCTCGGCCGACACCGGCTTTTTCGGCGGCGCATTGCGCCGCTGTTGTGCGGTAAGTGGCGAGGCCAGAATGAAAAAGGCAACGACCAGACCGATTAGACGTTGGCTATTTTTATGTTTCTGCATGTGGGAGCCTAAGACAGCTTGCGACAGAACTCCGGCTACAAAGGAACGCTAGCATCGTCTGCCAATCAATCAACAAAATCAAGAGCTTTCCGGTACTCCGGCTTTGCGAATCTTCGCGTCTGACTTCGCGTCCTTTGCGGTTTCTGGTTATTGGTGCGCGTCTTCAGACATAAGATCAACCGCAAAGAACGCAAAGTTTACGCAGGGGCCGCAAAGAGAAAATCCTCACGGCGACGGGCTGTTTATTTCGCCACTCGCCGCCAGACACTCGCTTCGCCTTCGTTGTCAATCAGACGTTTGACCTCGCTGTATGCTGCTGCGTAAGCGGCCCGCATCTCGTTGGCTGATCTTGCGATTCTGCTGTTGCTAAGTTGCTTCTCAATCTCGTCTGTCGTCAGCCGCTGTCGTGGCTGGTAACGCGCCACCAGCCGGCCCTCGCCAGCCAGGTGCACTGCCAAGCCTTCCGCCAGCCAGCGCGGCGCGCGCCCGCGACCAACAACGTCGACTAAAGTATGTACGAGTTCGTGGCGCAAGGTTGTTTCGAGAATTCGCCGCCGCTTGAGCGTTTCGAGCGGCTGGAGCTCGATTTGGTTTCCTTTGGTAGCGGCTGCCGCCCACGCGGGTTGTCCCGTCCGACCAACAAAATCGCCGGTCGTTTCGTTAATGAAGATTTCCAGAGCGGGGAATTGAACCCGCACTCCGGCCGCCGCGACGCGCGCGACTAGTGATCTACGGTTTGACTGAAGCAAGCTTAGCAATTCTTCCACTTCGCGCGGGCGGATCGTGCTGGGAAAGCTGATGCGAAAGTCCTCGCTGGAGAGCGTGTGACGAGAAGAGTCCAAAGTCCAACGTCCAACGTCCAAAGTCGGTTCTGTTATTGACATTGGACATTGGACATTGGACTTTGGACTTTTCAGGAGCCCTCCCTGACACTCCCACCCCAGCGGGGCTGCCCCGCCGGGGACCCCGGGGTCGGGCCTCTGCCGGCTCCACATCAGGTCCGCGGAAGCTGAGGAACGGTCTTCGTTAGCGATACGCGTAGACGGGAAATACTTCTCCAGGATCTGCCGGTAACTTGCGCCGCGCGCCGCCATGACGTGCGCTCCTGCCTGGCAAAGACCAAGACCGTGGCCAAATCCACTGCCGCGAAATACGAAATTAGAACCGGAGCGCGAAATTCCAAAACGCGAACTCTTAAGCAGGTTCCAGCCAAGCGCGCGGCCGATTATGATTTTGAAGTCCCAACCCTTTATCGTGATGCGACGATCGCCTTCGATGCTGATCAGCTCGGCCCGACCGCTCCGGTCGGTTTGTAAGACCCTGACATCAAAGAGCCGGTCGCCAACGTTCGAGCGCGGATCGGTTTGGAGCGCCTTGAGCAGTTGCGGTTGAGGAATGACGTCGGTCCAACTATGGTGCGCCTCGCTCGCGCAATACTCATCGCGCACACCTCTCAAGTAAGCAGGTGCGTTGCCACCCCACAACGTCGCCAGGTTTGCAGTTGCCCCGCCACACGAGGCGCTGAAGTAAGAATCAGCGAGTTCATTATTGCTGTCACGCAGCACTTCGCCTTTGGTTGCCGCGACAGCTTCGCTAACCACAGTGGACACACCCGCAAGTGAACCTGAATCAACCGGACGATATCTCTGGCAGTGAGTTGTAGTGCAGAAGTCGTAACCATCGCGCGCGTGCCGTCCAATGTTCTTGAGCGCAAACGTCCGGCTGGCGATGGCGAGCGCTTTCAGTGCTTCGGGCTCGCGCTCCATGCTGCCCTCAGCCGCAACCACACCGCGGACGTAGTCTTCAAGAGACATCGTGCGAGTAATGTTTTCGCGAACGAGGTGGACAGTGATCGACGTTGTTTGAGATTTCGAGTTTGAGATCTGAGTTTGAGATCGCAAATGTGAGATCTGAGATTGGGACCCCAGATCTGATATGTCGGATTGAGATCCCGAAATTGAGCCTTCAGATTTCTGACTTGAGATTTCAGATCTCAGATCTGAGATCCCAGATTCCGTTTCCTGCGCCTGGGTACGGGCGTAGTCCTCGAAAATAGGCCGTGCTACTTCCGCGGCCTCCGATCCATGGGCCTTCTCCAGGAAAACAAGTACAGCTAGCTTTACCTTCTCCGGCGCAAACTCGGATTCTTCTTTCGTGCCATGATCTTCTTCCTTCGCCTCCTCATTCCACTCAGACGCAAAGCCAACAAACCAACCCTCTGTGCGATAGCCGTTAATCTCAGTAGCCGTACCCGTTTTGCCGAAAACATAAATTGGCAGTGAATAGAGGCTGGCCGTTTCGGCTGTGCCATAGCGAACCGCGCCGCGCATTCCTTTAAGAATTAAGTTTCGGTATTCGTCCTTAATCGTAAGGCTCGCACGAAGTTCAGGCACAAAACCAGCCGCTGAAGCAATCCGAGGGGCAAAAAGATGACCGCCATTCACCAGGGCTGAGTATGCATTGATGAGTTGAATTGGTGTCGCCCGGAGGTAATCGCCCTCGCCGATTGCATTCTGCGAACGCCACTCATTGCGCCGCAGCAAGCCTTGCCCCTCGCGATCCGCATTAACGCCGCTCGGCCTGCCAAACCCAAATTCGCTGAGCGTGGAACTGAAGTTAGATTCCGAAAGGCGCTCGCCCACTTTGCCGAAATAGTAGTTGCATGAATAGGCAATCGCATCCGTCGGATTCAGAGGAGGCAAGTCGCGCGGATGAGAACAGGTAGTATGAAACTCTTCGTGCGCATATTTTTCGCGGCAAAGAGTGCGTGAATCTTCGTCAATCACACCAGAGCGCAGCGCGGCGAGGGCGGTGAACGGCTTTATGGTTGAGCCAGGCGGCAGGTTTTCTTCAAACGCGAGTTGGGGGTTGACTACTGCGCGAACGCGGCCCGTTTGCGGATCCATAACGATCACGGCGCCGCGGCGATCGCCAAGCGCAAGACTTGCCGTGCGTTGCAGACGCTGATCGATATTGTCTGCACTGATCGACTCAGCCGAAGGAGCGAATAAACCGGAA
>JBGQJH010000169.1:0-5911 GCA_041498935.1 Pyrinomonadaceae bacterium
ACAGTGAAAGTGAAATATCCGGATTCACTGACGACCTGGCAGGCAACGGCGCGCGTCGCCACCACCGGAAATCAATTCGGGATCGGAAACGCCTCAACGCGCACAAAGCAACCGCTGATCGTGCGACTCCAAGCGCCACGCTTTTTCGTCGTCGGCGATCAGGTGACCGTCTCCGGAGTCATTAATAACAACACGGACCAGGCAATGCATGTCGCGTCTTCGTTGACTGCCGAGGGCCTGACTGTTTCCGGCCTCGTTATCGATGGGAAGCCGGTGAAGGGTGAACCGGGTCCGGTCGAGGTGAAAGCGAACACTGAGGCAAGAGTTGACTGGCTCGTCGTCGTCACTGAAGCCGGTGAAGCACGGTTGAAGGTCGAAGCGCGTGCCTCAGATGGAAATAGTAATTACGCTGACGCGATGGAAAAGACTTTCACGGTCTACGAACACGGTATCGAGAAGTTTGTCTCGCGCTCCGGCAAGATGCGCTCCAATAGCGTGACCATCAAACTTGACATCCCCAAAGAGCGGCGGCCCGAGACAACGATGCTCTCAGTCCAAATCGCCCCCAGCATGGCCGTCACGATGCTCGACGCGCTGCCTTATCTCATCGACTACCCTTACGGCTGCACCGAACAAACCATGAGCCGTTTCCTGCCCGCGGCAATCACCGCAAAGACGCTGCGCGATCTCGGACTGAACCCCGAAGATGCAATGTCCAGGATTTTTGGCGGCATCGAACGTCCTGGTCCGGCGGCGGGTTCTGTTAATCAAAAAGCAAAGCATGATCTAAAAGAACTCGACGCGATTACCAAACAGAGCCTGGAACGTCTCTACAACTTCCAGCACGCCGACGGTGGCTGGGGTTGGTGGAAAGAAGGGGACAGCGATCACTTCATGACCGCCTACGTGCTCTGGGGCATGACCCTCGCGCGCCAGGCCGGCATCGAGGTGAAACAAGATGTCGCCGACCGCGCGGCAAGCTATCTCGACAAGGAACTCGTCGAGGAAGAAACCAACTACGACGTTCAGGCCTGGATGCTCCACGCGCTGGCCGTCTACCACGCCTTATCAGAACCGGGAGCAGTAGCGACCGGGTCCGACCCAAAGTATGCGGCTGTCAAGAAAGCCTTCGACAACCTCTGGTCCAACCGCGACAAGCTCAACGCCTACACGCGCGCGCTGCTCGCGTTAGCCGCACATAACCTTGCTTACCACGACCAGGCGAAGACGTTGGTTGTGAACCTGGAAAACGGCGTGAAGATCGATTCGAAGCCCGACACTTCAATCGTGCAAAGCGGTGGGCAAGCTTCCGATCCGTCGGTTATGGCCACTGCTCACTGGGGCGAAGACGGCGTTTACTGGCGCTGGTCGGAAGGTGGCGTCGAAGCAACCTCGTTTGCGCTGCGCGCGCTGCTGGCAATCGATCCGCAAAATAGACTAATCGAGCCCGTCACCAACTGGCTGGTAAAAAACCGGCGTGGCGCCCAATGGAGCAACACCCGCGACACCGCCATCGTGGTGCTCACGCTCAACGACTACCTGCGCACGAGTAAAGAATTACAACCACAACTAAGTTACGAGCTGCTCGTAAACGGAACTTCAATCGCGAGCAAACAGATCACCCGCGACGAAGCGCTCAGCGCTCCCAGCAAGTTTGAAATTCCACGCGCAGTTATTCGTGACGGCGCCAATGAAATCATCATTCGGCGCACCAGTGGCGACGGCCCGCTCTATTTCTCGGCGCAGGCAAAGTTCTTCAGTCTCGAGGAACCGATCACCGCCGCCGGGAATGAAATATTTGTGCGTCGCCAGTATTTCAAACTCGTCAACCACCCGACGCTGCTCAAGGGCTTCGTCTCCGAACGCGTGCCGCTAAACGATGGCGACACGGTGAAGAGCGGCGAGCGCGTGGAAACCGTGATCACCATCGAAGCGAAGAACAATTATGAATACCTGCTGTTCGAAGACTTGAAACCCGCGGGCCTCGAAGCCGTCCAGCTACGCAGCGGCGAGAGCCTCTACGTCCGGGAGATCAAATCCGGCGCGCTAATCAGAACCGGGAGCGGTAGCGACCGGGTCCCTGGGACCGCAGGCATCCTGCCTGCATCTGGCAGCAAGTCATCACTCATGAATTTCAACTCAGCTAGTGACTTCACCGGCCGCGCGCGCTGGGTCTATCAGGAGCTACGCGACCGTAAAGTCGCGCTGTTCATCGATCATCTTCCTGAAGGCGTCTGGCAGTTGAGTTACGAAATGCGGGCTGAGAATCCGGGCGCATTTCACGCCCTCCCGGTGCTGGGACACGCGATGTATGTCCCCGAGATCCGCACCAACGGCGCCGAGGTAAGAATCAGAGTTGTGGATTAAGGCAATGTGATTAGTCGACGAATTGGAGAACACATCCTTATCAGAACCGGGAGCGGTAGCGACCGGCCCGGTACTCAACCGTGGTTATAAGCACTTGAGTGATTGCGACCCGTGATTAATTCAGACTACTTAGAGTTGACTGTTTGGGCCGGTAGCGACCGCTCCCGGTACTCAACCGTGGTTATAAGCACTTGAGTGATTGCGACCCGTGATTAATTCAGACTACTTAGAGTTGACTGTTTGGGCCGGTCGCTACCGCTCCCGGTTCTGATTCGCGGAAGATCTCATGGCAAGGGCTCGCCCTGATCGTATTCCACATAAGCGACGGCACTAACGACATCTTCTTCCGTCCACAAATATTTCTTACTTCCGCGGTTAGCCCAGGGACTATCGTTACTTTTCCAACAACCCGCTTCTCTTAGTTTTCTAGTGGCATTCGCTTTCAAAGCCGCAAGTATTTTTTCTGGTTTGCATTGAGCGGACACAACCGTATGTACGTGGTTGGTCCTTACATTCATCGTCCACAAATCCCATTTACGAATCTTGCAGGTCTCGCGAATACCTGTCTCAACTGCTTGTCTTTGCTTTGACGTTAATCTGACAGGTGGGTTCTTTAGTCTGGAGAGATTGAGTTCTCGTCGTTGCAGGTTGGGTGGAAGCACCGGGCTGCCGTACCTGTTATGCAAACGATCTATTGAGCCGCGGATGTCGCCATGGAGCCAAGTGCCACGACTTCGAAAAGTGATGAGATAGGCTTTAACATTATTGAATTCGAAGGAGGTATCAGACATACACGGTTGCAGCAACGACAATCGTAAGTCTCGCTTCGAGCAAATGCTAACAAGACTTTTCGATGTGGTTCTCAGGTGACATGCAAGACTCTTTGCGGTACGACGAATTATCAGAACCGGGAGCGGTAGCGACCGGCCCCAGCGCTCAACTATTTAGTAAGGATTGTTGTTTAGAACCGCGAAGCAACGGAAGTTCATGACACTCAAGGCGAGCGTTTGGCCGGTCGCTACCGCTCCCGGTTCCGTATTTGTGCGGCGCTACATTGAGTGGCAATACTTCGCTCGTGCCAAACTGAACCAGTACTTGGGATTTGATCTACTTGACGCCCGAGACGTGTACCTGGCGAGAGGTTCATAGTTTCACTTGATCCCAACCACCATCGAATCAGGACCCATCAAGTGTTCGGCTCTGGTTTCGCGAAAGCCCGCTTCACGCATCCACCCGGAGCAATCCTTTCCCGTGTAATCAAAGCCACCGGGCGTCTCTATCAGCATGTTCAAGCTCATCAAGAGGCCGAAAGTGTTTTGTTTTCGCTCGTCATCAATGAGCGCTTCAAAAACAATCAATGCCCCACCTTCAGGCAGCGCCTGGTATGCCTTGCCGAGCAGCATGCGCTTGTCATCCAAATTCCAGTCGTGCAGGATGTGGCCCATTGTTATCACATCCGCCACCGGCAACGGCTCGTTGAAAAAATTGCCGGTCTGAAAACTAAGCCGGTCCTTCAGTCCATGCGCCGCAGCGTACTCTTCAAAGACTGGGCCGACGACGGCAAGGTCAAAGTTGATTCCGGAGAGATGAGGATGGGCCAGACAGAGTTGAACCAGCAAACCTCCCTGGGCGCCGCCGACGTCGACAACAGTGTGGTAGTTTTTCCAGGGAAACTTTTGCGCGATGGCCTGGGACGCGCCCATGCTCAAACCCGTCATGGCGCCGAGAAAAAGTCGCAGCCGCTCAGGATTACCGTAGATGGCTTCAAACAATCCGGCGCCGCCGGTTTTAATTTCATTCTGGGGAAGTCCGGTGCGCAAACCCTCAGTCAGGGAACCCCAGAACGGATAAAGCCGTTCGTTAGCCATCTCAAGCAGCCCGCCTATGTAGGAGAGCTTGTTGCGGTCCAGAAACATATCCGTGGCTGCGGTATTGCGATAGAGATCGCCTTCACGTTCGAGCATGCCGAGCGCAACCAACGCATCCAGGAAATCGCGAGCGCTGCGGGAATGCAGTTTCAGACGCGCGCTCAACTCCGCTGCGCTCAAAGGCGCCTTCGCGAGTTCCGTAAACAGTGCCAGCTCAATCGCACTTAAGAGTGTCTTCGATCCCCAGAAGCCCAAGCCAAGTTGCATGATGCTCTCAGGAGTAATCGAGGTGCTATCAGCGGTCATCGGGGTTTGTGTCGACATGTTTATGTAGGTCTCCCGTTCAGCAATCAGTAGTCAGCAAATCAGCCGCCGTCCAGCAATTTTTTCAGACGCACCACTTCCCGATCACAACGCGGCGCCTGACAATCAGCCACGACGGCTTCATATTCCTCCAAACGCTCGCTTGCCTCGGCGTGACGACCTGCTGCCAACAACGCTTCGATATGCAACGGTCCCATCCACAGGCGAACCACGCGCGATTTTGCGTCACCCAGGATTTCCAACACCTCAGCACACAGGCGGACAGCCTCGTCGAACTCCTCGTTCCGGAAATGAACATGCGCCAGACACCGTCGCCCCTCGGCTCGCGAGTAAAGTAAACCGAGAGCTTCGCTGGCGGCAAAATTCTCGCGCGCAGTTTTGAACGCTTCATCAATACGCCCGCAGTCGGCAAGTACGATCGCCAGGTTCCCTTTCAGCAGCAGCGTGAGACGTTGTTCGCCGATCGACTCCGCCAGCGCCATGCCATCTCTCAGTTCGCGCTCAGCCAACTCCAGGTCACCTGCCGCCATGTAGCAGAGCGAGGTGACGAGATAGGTCCAGGCCTGACGTTCGCGCGAATGTAAACGCGCCGCGATCTCGCGCTCGCGCGCAGCATATTCCAACGCCTTCTCCCAATCGCCTGCGTTAACCGAGTTCTCACCCAGGAACTCATAACCCAATGCCTGCGCGAGGGGCACCTCGTGCTTGTTACCAAATTCCACCGCGCGCCAGGCCCATACGTTGCCATCGGCAAACCGGCCCAGGTGTTGATGCGCGCCGGCGAGAAAGCCAAACATGTTGGCAACGGTCGAAGCCCCGAAGGGGGTGATCTCCTTTTCGGCCGCCGGTAAGGCGAGCGCCGCCGCCCGTTCGAGTAACCCAATCGCTTCCTCATGCCTGCCGGCCAGGTGATGAAACCGTCCTTCAATCGATAACGCATTCGCTGTCTCCATCGGATCGGTTTGCGGATCGAGCACCAGTAACGCTTCCCGCACATAATCCAGTCCGCGCTGGTCGCCGTTAGTTACCAGCGAAGTGCCGGCCTGACACTGTATGCGCGCGCGATCACGCGGATCATGAGCCAACGCCAGCGCCCGGTCGAAGTGTACCGTCGCGCGCAAGGTATCGCCTGAGGCCAGCGCGGCGTTGCCGGTGGCTTCTTCGAGCGCGAGCTGCTCATGCTTCAGGCCCAGCGACTCGGCGCATTCCAGTGCGCGTCCATAAGCGGCTATCGCCTCGTCATAAGCAAAAATGCGCTCCGCCTCCGCCGCCGCTTGTTTCGCGTAGGTTAGGCCGCGCCCATATTCGCCCGCGTGGATGAAATGATGCGCCAGAGTTTCCACCGCCACCGG
>JBGQJH010000170.1:0-5877 GCA_041498935.1 Pyrinomonadaceae bacterium
CAATTCTCTTAAACGCGCGGCGACCTCGTCTGTTAGCGTTCCCTGCCTAACTCGCCAAGCCCAATTCCCTTCAGTGCTGTTGGGAAGATTCATACGCGCTTCGGTGCCGAGTCCCAGCACATCCTGCAAAGGAACAACTGCCGTGTTCGCGACCGAGGCCAGCACAGCGCGTATGAAGTCCCAGTTAATCTCTTTGCCTTCAGTATGCAGATACTTCAAACAGAATTCTCTTTCACGCTCAATCTGCTGCGCATCGCGAGTCGATCCTTCACCGGCAACGCTCGAAAACCAGCCGACCGCCGTGTCGTTATCATGTGTGCCGGTATAGACAACCACATTCTTATGGTAGTTATGCGGCAGATCGACATTCTTCGTGTCGCTGCTAAAACCAAACTGGAGGATGCGCATGCCGGGAAAGCCGAAATCGTCGCGCAAAGCTTCAACGTCCGGCGTGATGACGCCAAGGTCCTCGGCAATTATCGGCAACTCCCCCAGCGCCTCTCTGATGGCGATGAACAGTTCCCTTCCCGGCGCCTCAACCCAGCGGCCACGTTCCGCGGTCTTGTCGCCGCCGGGGATTTCCCAGCAGGCAGCGAAGCCGCGAAAATGATCGATGCGCGCGATATCGTATGTCTCAAGTGTTGCCTGCACCCGCTCGATCCACCACTTGAATCCGTCCGCGCGCATCCGCTCCCAGTTGTAGAGTGGATTTCCCCAGAGCTGACCGGTGGCGCTGAAATAATCAGGCGGCACGCCGGCTACGACGACTGGGGATCCATCTTCGTAGAGTTTAAACTGATCCGGATTTGTCCAAACGTCTGCCGAATCGTGGGCCACAAAAATCGGGATATCACCGATCAACTTGATGCCGCGATTATTGCAGTCGGCCTTGAGCGCAAACCATTGCCGGAAGAAAAGAAACTGGTAAAACTTCTGGGCCTCAACCTGGGTACTGAGTTCTTGCCTGGCCACCGCGAGCGCCGCAGGTTCCCTTTGCACCAGCGCCGGCTCCCATTCATTCCACGCCACACCACCGTGCGCATCTTTCAGCGCGCGAAACAAAGCGTAATCATCGAGCCAGGAAACATGACCCCGACAAAACTCTGCGAAGGCGCTGCGGAGTTTTGGATCAGAGTCTCGGCTGAACAATGCATACGCCTGGCGCAGAGTTGAATCTTTGTACTTGTGAACAGCTTCAAAATCGACTCGTGCTTCTTCGAACTCCGTAATGATATTTTTGGCCAGCAGGCCATCGTTGACGAGTTGTTCGGGACTGACGAGCAGAGTGTTACCAGCAAAGGCTGAGTAGCAAGCATAAGGCGAATCGCCGTAGCCCGTCGGGCCCAGTGGCAACACTTGCCACAGGCTTTGCCCCGCGGCTTCGAGGAAGTCCGCGAAGGCGTACGCCTCCGGTCCGAGGTCGCCGATGCCAAATGGGCCGGGCAACGAAGTCGGATGAAGCAGGATGCCGCTGCATCTGGGAAAGTTCATTGAAGCTCTCAATCCATCGTTTAGAGCCGGGCGTTGCCCGCCGTCTCAACTCACGGGGCACCTGCGGGCAACGCCCGCCTCTAAACAAGTCGTATTAATTTGTAGCTTTATAAGCGACGGCCGTCCGCGGCGGAATGCTTAGCGTCGCCTGGCCATTCGCTACAAGAGTGCCGCCCGACGTTCCAATCAAATTCGCCAGCTCAGCTCCATCCTTCAAGCCCATGGCACCCGCCGACACCGTTACTTTCTTTTCCTTCTCCGCACGGTTTATCGCGATGACTACTGTTTCATTTCTGTCCTGGCGTGCAAACACGTAAGCATCGTCGTCATAAAAGAGATCAATCAAGCGGCCTCGTCGCAGCGCCGAATGTTCCGCACGCAGGCGTATCCAGGCGCGCGTCCACTCAAACATCTTTTGCTCTTTTGGCTGGCGCCCCTCGAGCGTAAAGGCGTTGTGAGTGTCGCCGGGAAAACCACCGGGGAAATCGCGGCGGTTGTCGGGATCCGCTCTACCCTCCATAGCGATCTCTTCGCCATAATAGAGCTGTGGAATGCCACGAACGGTTAAAGTAAACGCGAGGTGCATCATCGCGCCTTCAAGTGTCGCGCCGTCAAGCGACATGAAACGCATCGTATCGTGATTGTTGGCGAAGGTCGTGATCTTTAAGGGATCGGGATAGAGCGCATCATATTTCAACTGGTCGCGCAGCGCTCGCATTGGCACTTTGTTTGTGAATGCCAGGAGCGAAGTGCTCCAAAGCGGAAAGTCGAAAACCGAATCGAGTTTGGTGTCCACGCCGTCCCAACCGGTGTGGCCACCAATGAAGAAAGCAGTTTGCGCCGCATCGCGTTCGAATACTTCTCCCACCATCCACATCTTCGGATACTGACGATGTAATGCGTTTGAGAGATCGCGAATGAACGCGCGCGGCATATATTGAATCGTGTCCTGGCGAATTGCATCAAGCCCGGTCACACCGATCCACCAAAGCGCGTTTTGTATTTCGTAACGCGCAACTTCGGGTTCTTCCTGATTCATATCCGGCAGGTCGTCGCTAAACCAGCCATCGAGTGTGTTGCGGAATTCGTCCCGGTTCGCGTGGGGAGAAAGCAGAACACTATTCCGGAAACGGTTGACCGTGTGCTGCGCGAGCGTACCGTGAAACCAGTTGTCGAGTGGTGGATCTTTTACCCACGGATGCCGAGACCCGACATGATTGGCTACCTGATCCTGAATGATTTTCAAACCCAACGCGTGCGCTTTCTCGATCAACTCGCGCAGCGTCGCCATATCGCCAAAATGGTCTTCCACCGAGTAATAATCAATAGCGTGATAGCCGTGATAATACGTGTTTGGACACCAGGGCTGGTCGCAGTTGTTCACCCCATTCCAATTGTCGTACCAGGGAGTCAGCCACAGAGCGGTCACGCCGAGATCTTTAAGGTAAGGGAGATGGTTGATAACGCCGCGCAGGTCGCCACCATGATACGCACGCGGATTCCTGCGATCGTTAGCGGCGGCGGGCGCGTCGGCCGGAGCGTCGTTTGACTGATCACCGTCGGCGAAGCGATCAGGCATGATCAGATAGATCACATCAGCAGCAGTGACGCCTTGGAAATGCGTGGTCGCGGCTAGAGGAGTCTGAATTTCAAAGGGAATCGTTGCGCGTCCCTGTGGCGTAACCAATGTCAGCGGATACGAGCCCGGTCGCGCCGCCGGACTGATCCTCACGTTCACAAAAAGATAGGTGCCCTCGCGGTTAACGGCGACTTGCGAAGCTTGTATGGCCGGTTTAGTTGCCAGCACGCGCGCCCCGGCGAGGTTCTGGCCGCGCACCAGCAGCCGTACTGGATTGATTGTATGGCTGGCCCACCATGACGGCGGCTCGACTTTGGTGATCGAGGGAACACCGGTTTGAGAACTTTGAATCGGCTGTGCCGTCCGATGTGCGGAAGGTCTCTGACCTTCCGGAGGCGGATACCAATTCTCATCGGGGCTACGCCCCAGGCCTGGGCACAGCCCGGCGCAAAGTAGTATCACTGCGGTGGGGCGGAGCCACCACCGCACATCGAAGGGCGGAGCCCCAGCGTAGATATCAGATTGAAGAATGGTACGGCTCAGGGAGACGTGTGCGCGAGGGAACGCAAAGGGTTCGCACTTAGCGATACTCTGCGAATCGGCTTGGCGCACTTTGCGGTTAGCTCTTCCTTTCCTACTTCCGGAAACCGCGGATTCGATCCACCAACAAATTGATTTCGGATCTTCTCAGCTTCTTGCCAAACGCCGGCATGCCGGCTTTTCCCCGCGCCACTACGGCCCTCAGAGTTCTCGTACTGGTCACAGTCGAATTCTTTTGCCACCATTCAGGATCGGTGAAATCCGGCGCCTTAAAAAGGTGCCCCTGCGGGGTGTCGCTGCGGCCATCGGCTCCGTGACAGCGGGCGCAATTTCGATTGAACAGTTCATCGACCTGTCTGACGCGAGTGGAGGTCCGCCGTTGAAATGCTCCTCGGGCGATCCCGTTTGAAATTAACAAAAGAGCAAGCACCAATAAAATCGCGCTGCATGTAAGAATGCCTTTCAAAAACCAATTCATCTGCTGGGATGCCGATTCATTTCGCTACTGTCCCACCGGAGCGAGATCGTGAATATGCCAGAAGACGCTCTCGTTGCTCATCTCCGGATGTTTTCGCAGGAACAAATTTGCCAGCGGCAACGCGGACGGGTCGTCCTTAAGCTCAGCGAAAATCTTGCCCTCTCGTTTAGCGTCTTCATTCATTCCCAGCTTACGAGAGAGCAGCATCAGGTTGTAATGCGCGCCTAAATCTTCCGGATCGATCGCCAGAATCTTTTCATAACACTCGCGCGCGACCTGATAATCGTGCTTGATCTTGCAGAGCTCGCCGAGCTGTTGCAGAGACATGCGGTCGCGTGGAAACGCAGTCAGCACGCGGCGGATGTTTGCCTCGGCTTCGTCGAGTTGTCCGCGCCTGATAAATACGCGAGCCTGTTGAAAAACAGCCCGCATGTTTTCCGGGTTTGCCCGCACGACTGAATCAAGCAGGTCCGCTGCCCGATCGTACTGATCCAGCTCAATCAATCCGATCGCCTGGTTTACCTGCGCCGTCTGCCGGTATTTCTCGTCAAGCGCCGCGGCGTGAATGAAGGCATCAATCGCCAGCGGATACTGTTTTTGATCCATCAGCGCGATTCCATAGTTGTTCCAACGTCTCCAATCGGGCATGGCATTCTTTGGGATTTCGCTGGCGGGAACGGGCGTGTTGTCACCAACCCGCAGCACATATTCAGCGCTTGCCATTGTTACTATCGGATAATCTACCGACTTGCCGAGGACGTAATCACTGAACACGCGCGTGAAGCGCCGATACTGAAGTCGGACTTTGAGATGAAGCGGACCGGCGGCTTCCGTCGGCACGCGAAACTGATAACGCGCAACGTCCGAACGGCCGGACTGGATCACATTATTCTGCGCGATGCCGCGCGTGCGCCAAATGTGGTGTTTGTCGTTATACGATCCATCGGTCTTGACCAGATAGGTCTTGTAGTTATGGGCCGACTCGTCCAGGTAGCCGTTTGGCTTTATGAATCCCGACTGATAGAGAGTTTTGCCGCTGTCATCAGTCACCACGAATTGCACGAAGGCTTCGTAGAAGTCTCGCAGCTCCGGCGGAAAAGAGTGGCCGATGTTCTTGTTCGTAATGACGACTTCAGCCGTGATTCGATCGGCGGGACTAATCGAAAAACTGCTGCGATTGAGTGGCGCAATGAATTCTTCCGCACTCGTTCCCGGCGACTTGCGACGGATGGCAAAGATATCGATGCCCAGCGCGTCGTTTTCCAAAAACTTATTGACCGCGTCGAGCTGTTCGGGCCATTTGTAAAAGACCGGTATCGCCGTGTTAGCGGCAGCCCAGCGGTGTGAAGCGAGTTTTCCCAATTTCGCCGACACGTCAAACAACGGCGCCGGTTCGCGCTTCATGTGACACGAGTTGCAGGTCTCCTTGTCGCGAACGTAATAGGGATGCGGCGACTCTTTTGAAAACGAGGACATCTGATATTCATCGCCAACCGCAAACGCGCGGATAAACTTGTAGTCGTTAAGTTCGCGCGGCACCTGCGATTTGTGGCAAGCTGCGCAAAACTCCGCGGACTTCAGTAGCGGCCTCATCATTGCCCGGCGATGAGAAGGGACATCGTCAAGGATCTGCTGATCCGTCACGCCGTCTAACAGACGCGTGCCATCCGCTTTTACCAGGAGCGCGGGCTCGCCCATCACATAACCACCAATGCCGTGGCCAGTCGCCGCCTGAATCGAGTGACAGGCGATGCAGGAAACGCCATCCTCGTCAAAGGGCCGCTTGACC
>JBGQJH010000171.1:0-5841 GCA_041498935.1 Pyrinomonadaceae bacterium
CCAGGTTGGTATCGATCTTTAAAGTTTCGACTTGCTGCTGTTCTTCTACCGGTGAGGCTGCGGGTTCCGGCTCCGAAACTGGCTCAGTGGTCGGCGGAGGCGTTGGCTCCGCTTGCGGTTGAGCGGGAGCGGCGGCCTTCCGGGGGACCGGGCGATGCGACCGCGGCGAAGTTTGCGGCAGGACTGCAATCGCACCAGCTATGAGAATCGAGCAGAGCAGGCAGATACGAAGAAGCAAAGGTGTTCCTTCAGTTAACATCTGAAATACCAGACTATGTGATCCACCCGGGAATCACTGGCGATCAAAGTTAGGCAGCAGACTCGGGACGTATTGCTACGATGATCGTCGTAAGAATAACGGTTGCCCCCGGGCACTGACAACGGCGATAAGGAAACCGCATCCTTGCCGCGCCCTCGGTCCTCAACTAGAATTACATGAGTTACATATCCTTTACCCGCATGAGATCTCTATTGTTGGCCGTCTTGGCCGCTTACGGTAATTCCGCGATTCACGCAGTGCTCGCGTTTGTTAACAAACGTCGCGGGCTTCAACGTGTATCTGAATGGTCGATGGCCGCCGGCTTTGTGCTGCATACGGCGGCGCTAATTGCTGACTGGGCGATTTACGGCCACTACCCGCTTTTCTACTTGCGCGAGACACTTTCATTTTTGGCCTGGACACTTATCGCGAGTTACGCGCTCGTGCTTTACCGTTACCGGGCCCGGCCGTTGGGCACGGTCACGTTGCCGCTGGTGTCTGTTCTCATTTTCGTCGCAGCCATTACACGCTCCGCAACCCCCGACCAGGCTGAAGCAACCACCTTGTCAGCCACCTGGCTTTTCCCGGTGCACACCACGCTGCTCCTGTTTGCCTACGCAGCATTCTTTGTGGTCTTCCTGGCGAGCGTTATGTATCTGCTGCAAGAGCGCGAACTAAAACTGAAAACTTTTAGCGCCTTCTTTCACCGTCTTCCTTCCCTGACGACTGTTAATGAAATCGCTACCAGCTCGGCCGCGATCGGTCTGACGCTGTTAACGGTAGGAATTGCTACCGGCATGGTCTGGGCGTCGTCACGCGATGGCCGACTGTGGCACAATGATCCGAAGGAGATCTTTGCAGCGCTGACGTGGCTGCTCTACGTCCTGCTAATTCTTCATCGATCGACCGCCAGTTGGCGCGGGCGCCCGGCGGCATGGATGGGCGTGGCCGGCTTTGCGCTGGTGCTGCTGACATTTTTCGCCACCCGGCTGATGGGTGGTTATCACGTTTTCGGTTGAGACGGGTCTATCTGCGGGTTGTCCTTTAGAAACGGCACTTGCGCCGCTGCGGACGAAAGGCGGGCAAGCGCGCAAGCTAGACAGTTATCGTTAAGAAATCCTTCGCAATGTCTATTGTTTTAGTAGGAATCAATCACAAATCCGCTCCCGTAGAAGTGCGCGAGCGTTTGGCGTTTACGGAAGACGCTTGCGCAACTGCTTTGCGCACGCTCGTTGATGGCGAGGTAGTTAGGGAAGGCTTGATTGTTTCCACCTGTAACCGGGTGGAAATACTTACCGAAACTGCCAGCGAACGGGTGAACGAAACGATCGAGCGCGTTAACCAATTTCTCGGCGCGTCGGATACCCTCCCGCGTTCGTTTTTCCAGGAATACCTTTATCAACACACGGACGACCAGGCAGTTCGCCACCTCTTCCGCGTCACTTCGTCACTCGACTCCATGGTTGTCGGCGAACCTCAGGTGCTGGGCCAGGTGCGCCGGGCTTATTCCATCGCGTTGGAAGCCGGCACCGCGGGCCGAATACTCAACCGCCTCGTTCACCACGCCTTCCGGGTGGCCAAGCGTGTTCGCACGGAAACCGGAATCGGCGCCAACGCCGTTTCGATCAGTTACATGGCTGTCGAGCTTGGCAAGAAGATCTTCGACTCTCTGGCAGGCCGCACGGCGCTTCTAATCGGGGCTGGCGAGATGGCTGAACTCTCCGCGCGTCACCTTGTCAACGCGGGCGTCACGCGTATGTTGCTTGCTAATCGAACTGAAGGGCGAGCCGAGCGTCTGGCCAAGGAACTCGGCGGCGAGCCGGTTAGTTTTGCAGAACTATCTGATTATCTGGCGGAGGCCGACATTGTTATCTGTTCGACTGCGGCCGATCAATATGTAATCACAGAACAGATGGCGCGCGAGGCTTTAAGCAAACGACGAAATCGACCCTCTTTCTTCATCGACATCAGCGTGCCTCGCAACATCGATCCGGCGGTCGGCAAAATTGCGAACGTTTTTGTGTTCGATATAGACGACCTTGAGTCAGTGATCTCGTCAAACATTCGCGAACGCGAGCGCGAGGCGGAGCGCGCGGAGTTGATAGTTGAATCCGAGATTATGCAGTTTCAGCAAACTCTGCGCGTGCTGGACATTGGTCCCACGATCGGCGCCCTGCGAAACAAACTACACGACATCGCCAGGTCGGAACTAGCGCGCCGGCGGAACCGCCTTGGCCCGTTGACCGCGGAACAGGAGAGCGCGATTGAAGCTGTGTTGATTTCTACCGTTAACAAGATCTCCCATCCCCTGTTGAGCCATATGCGACGCTCCTTTGACGCCAGCGATGCCGATACCATTCAGGCCTGGCGCGATATCTTCGGCCTGGAAGAGTAATTTCCTTGAAGGGACACAGTCAATACAGAACCGAGCGCGGTAGCGCCGGATGCTGGACTCCACTTTGCAATAAGCCTAATCATACGACTTCATGCTGAAGTTGACCCTAACATCCGGCGCTACCGCGCTCGGTTCTGTAACGGCATACGCTTAGTTCCGAAGTTGACTCTAGCTTCCCGAATCCAATCATGAAAGACACGCTCGTAATTGGCTCTCGTGGTTCGAACCTTGCGCTAACACAGGCCGGCATGATCAAGGCGGAGCTTGAGGCTCTGAATCCGTCGATCGAGGTTCGCATTGAGATCATAAAGACCTCGGGCGACGTGAAAACCGATCCACTTTCAGTAATCGGCGGACAAGGCGTTTTCACCAGGGAGCTTGAAGAAGCGCTGCTCGACGGGCGTATCGACATCGCAGTCCATTCGTTGAAGGACCTGCCAACGATAATCCCCGAACGATTGGTGGTCGCCGCAATTTGTAAGCGCGAGGATCCTCGCGATGCGCTGGTGCTGAGTTGGCAGACAAAAACTTCAAAAGCGACTCTCGAGGCGCTGCCAAAAGGGGCGACAGTCGGAACCTCCAGTCCGCGACGGTTGGCCCAGTTGCAGCACCTGCGCGGCGACCTTATTTTTAAAGACCTGCGGGGAAATGTGGATACCAGGCTGCGCAAGCTTGATGAAGGCCAATATGATGCCCTGGTCCTGGCGTGTGCCGGACTCCGCCGGCTGGGACTGGAGAGCCGGATAAGCGCGGCCCTCCCGACCAGCCAAATGCTTCCAGCCGTCGGGCAGGGCGCGCTGGGGATCGAAACGCGCGTTGGCGATGAGGCCGCAAATCAAGCAGCCGGCAAACTGGATCACAAATTCACGCGGCTGGCTTGTCTCGCCGAGCGCGCATTCCTGCGCAGTCTGGGCGGCGGTTGTCAGTTGCCGATTGCAGCGTATGCGGTGGTCCGCGAAAAGCGCATCAGGCTGGACGGGTTAGTGACTGACATCCGGGGAAAACAAATCGTCAGAGATCGCCTGGCCGGCGGATTAGACGAAGCAGAGGAACTGGGCAGGCGGCTGGCGGAACAACTGCTGGCGCGCGGCGCGCGCGAGTTGCTGGCCTCAAAATAAAATCATACTCGGGAAAGTTCAAGATACAGCGTGGGTCTCGGAGCCGAAAGCGTTCAACGAGCCGGCAAAGCTGGCGGAAGAATTTAGCCCAGGGTGGAGCGCAGCGGAACCCTGGGTAAGCAGAACATGAATCCCTTAGGATACTTTTCAACGCTGGTACCCAGGGTTCCGCTACGCTCCACCCTGGGCTACGTTCTTCCGCTTGCTTCGCAAGCTCGTTGAAAGCTACACGTTAAATAGCGTAACAATTGATGACCGTCTCAAAACCATCAGAATCAGTGCCGACGAAGATCCAACCCCTCGCGGGTCGCACCGTTGTGATCACTCGTGCTGAAAATCAAGCGCAAGAGTTTGTCGCCGCGCTCGAACAATATGGCGCCGCGGTAATTACCTGTCCCACGATAGAAATCTGCGAGCTGGAAAGTTATGAGCGCCTCGACGAAGCTATCGACCATCTCTACGGTTACGACTGGTTGATTTTTACGAGTGTCAACGGGGTCGAATACTTTTTCAAGCGACTAAAGGCGCGCCAGCGCCGGGCGAGTGACCTGGATGAACTGAAGGTTTGCGCGATCGGCGAAGCGACGGCGGATAAGCTGCGCGATTTGCACGTCCACGTGGATGTAATTCCGGAAGAGTTCAAAGCCGAGGGTGTTTTTGCTGCTCTCGAACGGTTCGTTGGCGGCAGCGACGCGCTGAAGGGTCTGAACGTACTCATTCCACGCGCCTCGATCGCGCGTGATTACTTGCCCAAAGCACTCGAACAAGCCGGCGCCCGCGTGGATGTCGTTCCTGCTTATCGCACTTTGCTTCCCGCGAATCTCGATCGCGGACGCGTCGCCGCGATGCTTTCAGGCAGCGCTGACTGCATCGCTTTTACTAGTTCATCAACTGTCAGAAATCTGGCCCAGCTTTTCGACATACAAGATTTGAATGAGGCGCTCGCTGGGGTTGTCATTGCTTGCATTGGCGAAATCACAGCGACGACGGCGTCGGAGTATGGGTTGCGAGTAGACATTCAGCCGCGGCAGTTTACAATTCCCTCGCTCGCTGATGCCATCGCTGATTATTTTTCTTCTGTTGAGAATTAATCCGCGTGTTATTGTCGGAGCTGGGAGTTAGCAGCAAGAGCCTATGTCAACGGAATTTCAACCACCAGAACTGAGTGAAGCAAAGCGTGAAATTGAAGTACTGCGCCGGCAACTCCTGGACCGTGGCGCTTTCGGCGAGCTGGTGGGCAGCTCAGCGCCGATGCGCGAAATATATTCCCTCATCGAACAGGTGGCTTCATCCTCCGCATCCGTCTTAATCACCGGCGAATCGGGAACCGGTAAGGAACTGGTAGCCCGCACCATTCATCAGCTAAGTCCCAGGCGCGCCAAGCCATTCATCGGGATAAACTGTTCGGCGATTCCTGAAACCTTGATGGAGTCGGAACTTTTCGGCCACGAAAAGGGCGCCTTCACCGGCGCGGCGTCACGGCGAGCAGGATGTTTTGAGTTAGCGGATGGTGGCACGTTGCTGCTGGATGAAATCGCGGAGATGCCGTCGCTTTTGCAGTCAAAGCTATTGCGCGTTATTGAGGAGCATTCGGTCAGACGGTTGGGGAGTCGTAAGGAAGTCGAGGTTGACGTTCGCCTGTTGGCCGCGACTAACCAGGATCCCGAGCAGGCGGTGGTCCAGGGCGCCTTGCGGGAGGACCTGCTCTACCGGCTCAATGTTTTTCGTATTCAGCTCCCGCCCCTGAAAGACCGCAAGGAAGATTTGCCTTTGCTGGCCCAGTATCTGGTGACCATGCTGGCGGAGAAACATTTGCGGCCGGCGCGCTTTCTGAGTCCCGCTGCGCTTTCGGCTTTGCAGTTTCACGCCTGGCCCGGCAACGTCCGCGAACTCCGTAACGTCATCGAACGCGCTGTCGTGATCTGCTCGGGCGAACAAATAGAACGCCACCATTTTGCACCCTACCCAATCGACCAGCGTGAGCGCCTTCGAAACGAAGACACGATTACGTTCCCCGTCGGTACACCAATTGAAGAAGTAGAGCGCCAGATGATTTTGCGCACCGTGAA
>JBGQJH010000172.1:0-5837 GCA_041498935.1 Pyrinomonadaceae bacterium
AGCGTCAGGAAGACCAGCAAGGCGATCGTGTTACACGAAGCTTCGCGTACCGGCGGCATCGGCGGTGAGATTGCGGCAACCATCGCGGAGGAAGCGTTTGAATGGCTCGATGCGCCGGTCTTGCGGGTGGCGTCAATCGATACGCCGGTGCCCTATTCACCCCCGCTGGAGGATTATTATTTGCCGCAGATAAAGGATGTGTTGGATGCGGCGAGGAAACTGGCCGCTTATTGACATTTGAGATCTCAAATCTTAGACGTGAAATTTGAGGAGGAGGAGCTATGCCAAAGTTTCTGACTGAGCGCGAGATTCCGGGTGCGGGAAGTTTGTCGCCACAAGAGCTACAAAGCATCTCGCAAACCTCTTGCCGTGTGTTGCAGAAAATGGGTCCGCAGATTCAGTGGCTGCAAAGCTACGTGACTGGCGACAAGATCTATTGCGTTTACATCGCGCCAAACGAAGAGATGATCCGCGAACATGCCCGCCAGGGTGGCTTTCCCGCTAATCGTGTCTCAGAAATAAAATCGGTTATCGATCCGACAACGGCGGAGGAGCAATCAGCAGTCAGCAGTCAGCAATCAGCTAAAGGCTGATGGGCTTATACCCGAAGTCAGGGTTGGAGAATTTATGAGTACAGAAGTTGTAATGCCGCAGATGGGTGAATCCATCGCAGAGGGAACGATCACGAAGTGGCTGAAGCAGGTAGGCGACCGCGTCGAGCGCGATGAACCATTGTTCGAGATTTCTACGGACAAAGTCGACGCCGAGATTCCCTCGCCCGCTGCCGGCACCTTAACGGAGATCCGTTTCAAAGAAGGCGACACGGTTGAAATCAACACCACCGTCGCTGTGCTCGATGGAGAGGCGGCAGGTGCGCCGACAACAGCCGCGCCTTCCGCAGCTGAAGCGGCGCCCGAGAGTGGGCCGCGGCCCGAAGCGCCGGTAGAACCGCAACCGCAAGCGCCGCCAGAGACTGGCAAGGCGCCGCGACAACCGCAGGTGGAAGCAGCCGCGGCCACTGGAGCTGAGGTCCAGGGTGCTGACGGATCCAGAGCAACTGGTACACCTGGGCCGGCGCCGGCGACTGCCGAGACGAAGAGAGCTGTTGAGCGCACGGACGCGGCTGCGCCAGCGACCGATAACGGTGGCAGCGCAACCGCTACCGCGGAAGAACTTCGTCGTACAAAGTCGAGCCCTCTCGTTCGCAAGATTGCTCAGGAGCACGGAGTTGATATTGCCCGCCTCGAAGGTACTGGGCTAAGCGGGCGCGTAACCAAGAACGACATTCTTAGTTTCATTGAATCGGGGACTCCTGCGGCTTCCGCGGGAGCAAAGTTGCAAACGGCGCTGCCAACCGCCAGACCAACGTCCGCTACGGCAGTTCCTGAAGCTCCCGCGTTACCGGTGAAACCAGCCGAGGGCGATCGCGTCGAGCAGATGACCGTGGTGCGCAAGAAGATTGCGGAGCACATGGTGCAATCGCGGCGCACCTCGGCGCACGTCACCACCGTCTACGAGATCGACATGACGCGCATCGCCAAACTGCGTGAGCAACATAAAGACTCCTTCGCCGCGCGAACCGGCACGAAACTCAGCTACATGCCCTTCATCTTCCAGGCAGTCAACAATGCCTTGCGTAAGTTCCCTATCTTCAATGCCCAGGTGAACGGCGATCAAATCATCTACAAGCGTGACATCAACCTCGGCATGGCGGTGGCTCTCGATTGGGGTTTGATTGTTCCGGTAATCAAACGCGCGGACGATCTTTCAATCGCCGGGCTGGCGCGCGCGGCAAACGATCTGGCGGAACGCGCTCGCACCAAGCAGTTGAAACCTGATGAAGTTGGCGGCGGGACGTTTACTATTACAAACCCCGGCGGCTTTGGTGGCCTGTTTGGCACCCCGATCATCAATCAGCCGCAACTGGCAATTCTCGGCGTGGGCAAGATCGAGAAGCGTACGAAGGTATTGACCACGCCCGACGGAGAGGACTACATAGCAATCCGTTGGCTGGCTTACTTTGCGCTCAGCTTCGATCATCGCGTGATCGACGGCGCTGACGCCGAACGTTTCCTTGCCTATATTAAGGAACAGTTGGAGGCGGGAGAGTTTTCACTATAAACAATCAAAATTTGAGATCTGAGATCTCAAGTTCCAAACATAATCAGCGTCTGCGATCTGAGATCTCAAATTTGAAATTGTGACTTTTGACAGTCGCGGTAACAGACCTTCGTTTAAGGTTGTTGTCGCGATTTCGCCGTTAAGGACCAGGGTTATTGCGATCAAGTGCTAATTAGGTGATGAATGCAACGATCGCCTATTAAGAGCTTGACTTAGTTTTCGGGGCGGGATAAGAAGTGGTTATTGTTTTAGAACCCTTCCAGCGACGGGCAACAATTGATTAGCAATATTCGTCAGAACCAACAACGATCCGAGCTCGCTAGCGTGAGCCGTATACTTCAAAGATAAGGAGAAAGTTATTTATGGTAATCCCGAAGGTTAGAATGTTCTCCCTCATGCTTGCAGTCTCCCTGTTAGCTTTTTCAGCTGCCATCGCTTTCGCGCAGAACACGACCAACACGGCCGGTGCGCGTACCGTAGTCAGCGGCGAAAAGATGAAGATCAAAGGCGTCGTAACGCGACGTGACTCCGATACCTTTACTGTTCGCGATAACAATGGTGTGGACACCACGGTCCGCCTCGATAACAGAACCAGTGTGAAGACAAAGGGCGGTTTTCTGCGCGGTGGCTCAAACTATGCCCAAACCCAAATCCTGCGAGGCCTCAACCTGGAAGTTGAGGGTCGTGGCAACGCGTCGGGCGAATTGTTGGCTGAGAAGATAAGATTCAATGATTCAGACCTCCGGGTAGCGCGCGCCGTTGAATCTCGCGCCGCTCCGCTCGAGGACCGCGCCTCAAATACCGAAACAAAGCTGAGTCAGGTTGAACAAAACGCGCAGCGTCTCTCCGGACAAATGGATGAACTCGCCGCGGTAGCAAATACCGCGAAGGGTGGCGCCAAGGCCGCGCAGGAAACTGCGGATTCGGCCGTGTCGGGCGTGAACGCAACCAACGACCGCATCTCGGCGCTCGATGACTATGTGCCGCAAACAGTTTTGGCTGTTAACTTCAAAGTCGGCAGCGCGGTGTTGTCAGTCGACTCGAAAGCAAAACTCGACGAGCTCGCCACCAAGGCGCTAAACTCAAAGGGTTACGTGGTTGAAGTCTCAGGGTTTGCCGATGCGACCGGCAGCGTTGAGAGAAATCGGGCCCTAAGCCAGCGCCGCGCCGATGCGGTGATTCGTTATCTGGTTGAGAACCATAGCATCCCGCTGCGACGCATCGTCACGCCGTATGGATTCGGTGAATCGCATCCAGTCGCGGAAAACTCGTCGCGCGAAGGTCGCGCACAGAATCGCCGGGTTGAGGTGAAGCTGCTGGTCAACAAGGGCCTGATGCAACAGGCGCCGACGATGACCAGGTCCAGCTCGAGCGGCGATCAATAACAGCGAGTCTGTAACTTGCGCACGCGGGTGCAACTAGTAACCGCCGCGTGGCAACTAACGCCATGAATCATGCCGTCGGAAAAGTTGTTAGGAAAACAAACTAAGGCCAGCAACGGCGGGGTCCCCAGCGGGGCCCCGCTGGGGTGCTAGCGCTGGGGGCATGAGGAATGGTTTTATGAATCGCGGACTTGCGGGAAGACAATTTGGGCCAGTGCTGCTGCTTGCGGTGCTGGTTCTTTTTTGCTGTCCGTGGTCGACGGCCGCCCAGACTATTCGCGACTTTCCACCACCGCCCCCGGCGCCGACCCCCAAGCCAACCCCGACTCCCGCGCCCCCAAAAGATGAGGACTTCGATGTCATTCGCGTTAGTTCGAATCTGGTGATGGTGCCGGTGTCCGTCGTTGACGCCAAAGGCGAGCCTGTTCGGGGGTTGCAGGTAGGCGATTTCCGGCTCGAAGAAGAGGGACGCGAACAACAGATTGCTGAGATTGGCAACCCCGATGAGGTGCCGCTGGACATCGCCATATTGTTTGATATCTCGAGCAGCGTCAGCCAAAAGGGGTTCTTTTCGTTTCAACAACAAGCCGCGGCGAGCTTCTTGAAGCAAGTGCTCAAGCCGGTAGATCGAGCGGCGGTTTTTACGATTACAGATCAACCCACGCTGGTCTCGCCGCTGGCATCGGCAGAAACTGCCGCAGCGAAACTATTGACGATTCCCGCAGCGACTTCTCCAGTTCCCACAGCGTTTTATGACACGGTAGTAGCGGCGGCAAAATACCTGATCGATAAGTCGGCTGAGCGCCACCGTCGCGTGATCCTCGTCATTTCCGATGGCGACGACAACTTCAGCAACATCGTCAGAGACCTGACCGTTGCTGAGTATCGTGCCAGTCAAAAAGGAGAAGTTACGTCGGCGGCGGCCTACCAGAACCTGTTGGAACGTCGGCGCCGCGCGGTAGTTGAAGTACAAAAAGCGGTGCAGCAGGCTGATGCTGGTTTCTACTCGATCAACCCAGGTGGACAGTCGATTCATCTCAACGACATCAGCACGCGCGCCCAAAACGCAATGGACTCGATCGCACAGTCCACCGGAGGCACGGCGTACGTACCTGATGGAGAGAAGGATTTGGAGAGAGTTTTTAGTGAGGTTGCGGCGGAGCTTCGCGGACAATACCTGTTGCAGTACTACTCAAACTCGCAAGCATCAGCCGCGCAGTTTCGTCGCATCGCGGTTAAGTTACCTGCCCAAGCCGAACTTCGCGTCCGTGCTCGCCAGGGTTACTACCCGAAACAGATAAAGGATGAAGGCGGAAGGATGAAGGATGAAAAGAAACAATCTCCATGACTATATTCATCCTTCATCCTTCCGCCTTCATCCTTGCTCTTAGCGCATCTCCAGCAGCACATCCGTTAGGTGGTTGACGACCTCCAGCAGCGTCCGTCCCGCTTTATCAAACTGATTGGCGGCGGCTTGATCCTCAGCGGTGGCCGCCCCGGCCGCAACGCCCGCGAGCCTTATATAGTAGCGCTGCAACTCGGGCGTCGCGCGAAAATCGATTTCAAGTTTGTCCAGGCCTTCTCTCACGCTTTGGATACTGTTTCTGACTGTCGCTTTATTTCTCTGGGCTTGCTCAAGCACGGCAGTCGGGGCCTCGTTGCGCCGCGCCGCGTCGTCAACGCCCTCGAGTCCTTTGGCCACTCCGCCCAGCAAGTAAATGAATCGCGTCAGAATCTTGATCTGATCGGCAACGCGCGCTGCTCCCTCGCGCTGAACCTCCGCAGCCTTCGGCGACGCGCTGGTGCGGCCGGATTTTGTGGTGGTTCGCTTTCGTGTTTGAGAGAAGCCGATCACTGGAAACAAAATAGTTGTCACTATCAACACGGCTATGATTCGTTGCACCTTGATTCTCCTGTCGCTCGAGTGTCTTAACTAATCTCAAACTATTCTGCCGTCACGAGAACGTCAAGTCCAACCAGAAGAGCGGGGCAAGCCCGCCTTCCCGACCTGAGAGATGCCGTGATTAGTTCGGTTAATTCCGTCTGAAAGCCTTTCACTGAAGAATTGAAACCCAACTCCGATAAGCTTGCCCCCGCGGGTTTGCCAACAACCGCTTTGCGTTCTTTACGGTTGACGCTGTTAGAATGACGCGACCGCTGCCCGGGCAGGTTGCATCAATGGACGAGAAAAAGGAACTCCTGGTCAGGAAGTTAGGACGCGTTGAATATGACGCGGCGCTCGTGGTGCAGAAAGAAACTGAGCTTGCCGTCAAAGAGGCACAGCAACCCAACACGTTACTACTGCTCGAACATCCACACACCTTGACCGTCGGC
>JBGQJH010000173.1:0-5748 GCA_041498935.1 Pyrinomonadaceae bacterium
CAAGGGTAAAGGGGAAGGGGTAAAGGTTAGGACATGACTTTCGATCGTTACCCTTTGCCCTTTAGCCCTTACCCCTTTGCCAGCTAGTTTCTTCGCTTTAGTTGAGACCAGAAGTTTGCCGTGGAACCTGAACTATCCACTCCTTCATAACGCGAACTGAGCGCCAGCTCGTCAAGCACGTGACCCTGCAACCAGATTTCCGCGTCGAGCGTGACGCCGGGCGCCAGCGGATCGCCGCGGAGTACGCGCTGATTCACCAGGATCTCGAGATTCATTCTCTCCAGATCCAGATGGATCCAATACAGGTCACTACCGGAAAGCGGGTTCTTGACTGGCTTGAAGGCAATGACTCGACCTGACAAGCTCCAGTCATTTTCGTGAGCGGCGCGCGATGGCGCAGCTTTGTCCAGAGGCATCCATCTCGTTTTCGCCGGCGCGTTGCGCACGCGAGCGCGATAGGCCAACCCGCAAAGTCCGACGTGCAGCTCCTGCGCGCGGAAGCCGCCTGGTCCAACTTCAGTCAGGTTTTGCAGTTCAAACAACACTTCGCAATCGGTGCGGTCGCGAAAACCGTGCACTACCGCCTCGCCCTCTTCGTCGTATTCGGTCAATGCCCAGGGACTGATCGTTTGAATGTAACGAGCCCGGAATCCGGGCCGGCAGTCTGCGTAGAAAACGTCGCCGCTTCCCGACTCATACAAGACAGTCCAGACCTCGAGTCCTTCGCCCAGTTTCCAGCAGCGGCCGTGAAGCACCGCGCCACGCCGATTAAGCTGCGTAGCTTCGCCCTGATCACCCGCGCGTTCGGCGAGATAATTGAAAGCCTTTTCGCTCGGTACTTCCAACCCGATTGTTTCAAACGTGGCGTTCATGAAGGTTCTTTACTAAGAGCTGAAAACAATCCTCATTGATATTGTTGTGTGCGACCTTCCTACCGTCCCACCCCAGCCGGGCTGCCCGGTTGGGGAACCCCGCGTCGGGCTTCTGCTTTGCTATCGCGCCTTGCCCGCGCGCTTCTTCGGTTTAACCTGGGCCGCCTCCAGGTCTATTTCCACTTCGTCACGCGGTGCGCGTGTACGCAAACCGCGAATGATTCTTTCGGGCCCGTGTGCAGGTCTAACACCGGAACGAACCATTTCGGCAAAGAGATCGACGTCGTAGTCTACTTCGCGAGACATCTCCTCGCGAATCGCGTGCAACACTTCCAGGAATTTGGGACGGCGATACATTCGCTATTTCCGATCTCGGATTCTCAAATTTGAGATCTCAGATTTAAGACTTCAGTTCTCAAAGAGACTCAGTTCACTTTTTCGGTCGCTTCGGAAACGAGAAACTCGGGCGTGACGATCATGGGCACGTAGAAGCCTGCCGCGGTATTAAAGAGCCGGATGCGCGCTTGCCGGCGGACGTTTGCCAGATGGCCGAAGTTCCAGGTCACCAGGTAATCGATCTTATGACAAGAGGCGATCGCCACGTGCAAAGCGTCAGCGATATACTTGCGGTGGAATATTCCTCGCGAAATATAACCGTCCGCCAGTATGGCTGCTTCTTCAGTCAACTCCACCTGTTCAAGCGTCGCGGTCAAGTTTAAATAGGACGACCGGTGCGGCTCGCTGACGCGGTCCAGCTCGCGGTTGACCAACGGCGAGATTACCGCGCGATAGTCTGGCATTTCGTGTTCCCACCAGCGAATCGTCAGGTCGCGACGAAAAGGTTCGCCGTTATCCAGGTAGGCGCCGACGACCGACGTTTCGAGATAAAGACTTTGCTTCATTGATCCAGCTGCTCGTTCATTTCCAGGTGCTCTTCCGGCCTGGCAGGTTCGCTACCTTTTGCGCTTTTACTGAGCGGTTCCAGGCGAATCAAGCCTCGTTGAAAATCGAAAGAGACGCGGAAGTGGCGCAGGTAGTTTCCGCCCAGAATTCCATTTTGCGTAAAGCCGGCAGTTTCGTTCACCGGTTCCAGATCCAAAACAGCGGCGCTAATCCGTTCGCGCGTAAACGTGCCCAACATGATCTTCGGCAAGAGCAGACTCTTAACATCGTCAGCTATGCCAGCGGCGCCATAAATCCGCAGCCGTGTTGGCTCGAGATAAGTGTTGAGTTCTTCCTCACTTGCCAGTCTTTCGGAAACGACGGAAACGCTGGCGCCAGTGTCGATGATGAAATTTAGTGGCCTTTCAACTCCTTCGAGATGAACCTCGCCACTGAGAAATCCGCTCGACGTAGTCCGCAGCGGAATTTCCAGAACTCCAGGGGCCAGCGGCTGAACGCCATTTCTTAAAATCGGCACTCCCCAAAGATCTCTGCTGTTTGCTTCCGATGGGCGGCGAAGCATGAAAACATTTTCACCATAATCCACCGAGGCAATAAATTTGGAGATCACCGAAAGGCCGAGATAGCCATCAATGGGAGTCTTGGCGTCAAAGAAATGGCGAATGTAAACCGGCACACCCTCGACTCGCACATCGCCAATTTCCAGGGAGTTCAAAAATCCGTAGACGATCTCAAACTTGCCGCCGCCGCCCACGGCCCGCGCCAGCCCCCCGCGCGCGACCGGGTGCAAACTTAACTTCTTTGCTGTTTCTTCCGAGATCACCGACATTCCCGATCCAGTATCGAGCACGAAACGCAAGGCTTCGCTATTGTTATTCACCCGTACCTTAAGGATCGGCCGGCCATCAATCGACTCGAATGGCATGCTCGTCTTGTTGTCGCCGGCCAGGACGTAAAGCGAACCTTGCCGTCCCAGATATCGCAGGAAGTCAATCAGTCCGCGTATGCGGTCGCGACGATCGGCATCAGTCTTGGGAGCGACAGATAAGAATTTTTCGTAGGAGTCGGCCGCCTCTTTAAACCTTTCGCTGCGAGCCGCGGCTTGTCCCAGTTCGAAAATGTAATCAGGCTCAGCGGAGTCCAGGCTCACGGCGCGACGCAATCCTTTGACTGCCAGGTCAAGCCGGTTCTCATAGAAATCAACCATCGCTAGTCCGGCAACCGCCAGTGCCTCATTGCTCTGAATACTCAGCGCGGTACGAAACTCTTCCACCGAGTTGTGAAAATCGCCCGAAGCAAGGATTGCCGATCCGAGCAAGGCGTGAGCACGCGAAGAAAGCGGGTCTTCGAGGATGACTCTGGCGGCATGGTCATAAGCATCCTGAAGCAGCCTCTGCTTCAGGAGCGCGAAACTCAAACCCAGGCGCGCTGCGTTGTCATGAGCGTCTTTCGCGAGCGCTTCACGAAACTGTTTTTCCGCGGCCTCATAATCTCCGTTGCGAAGAGCTTCGTTTGCACGCTCGCGGGCCTTCCCATCAGGGTTTGCCGCGAGCGCCGCTGCCGACATCACCAGACAGATCACAACGCTGGTCAAAAGTTTTACTGCCATTGGGGGGAGCCACCGTTTCGCGTTAAGAGTTTGCATGGCTTTTATCTTTCCGCTTACGGGATACTGCAAAGCATCCAGGACAAATAATGGGGAGCTACAGTTTACTACTTCAAGACTTCGCCTGTTTTCATTGACCAGAGAACCAGATCAAGTTCATCAAAGTCAATCCGGATTTCACGCGCAAAGGATCTCAGTCTTTCTTCTGTGTCCAGATAATGCGCGCGCGTTGCCGGCGGCCTGGGTGTTTCCACCACTTTGAGATCCTTAAGACAATTCATCACGTGCTTATCGAGAATGGCGTGGCCCATTAGCCCGATGTTTCGCAGGAAATGACTGGACTCCTTGTATCCCAGTCCTTTGATCCGTTTTTCACGGGCTAGCCAGTCGCGACGCTCGATTGGATCGGCAAAGCCTTGCAGCTTCGCGCGCAGGGCCATGTCGCAATGCTCGCTCAGGTAACTTCGCGTCAGGACGATGTAGCCCGGTCTTTCGACTGGAAAGCGATGCGCTCCGGCATTCCGGAGCGCCAGCGTCATTGCTTCGCGCGTGCCGTCCATTAGAAGCGATCTGATTGCTTCTACAGCACGAAAACCCATGCGCGCCGAGGCGCCAGCCGTAAAGATGCAGAAGACCAGCTCTTCCCAGAGTCGCGCATCAGAACCATTGCGCCACACTTCTCGAAATTGATCGAGCCGCGCGCGAATCTCTTTCCTGCGCGCTTTGTGGGTAGCAAGTATGTCTTCAACAACAACCGGCTGGCGATTAAGTCTCACTGGATTGTCAATGCTCAGATTCTAGGTTTGCGCTTCTTACGTTGTCAACGAAATTGCCTTTGTCTCGCATGTGCATTAAAGTTCAAAGCGTGGGTCTCGCTCACAACGCCCTGAGCTAAGGCAACGGCATCAAGAGAACTCTCCTCCGCTCGGCTCTCCCGCACCATGTTATTATTCTTTGTCGCTCGACCAGGTTCCAGCGACGCCGGATAACGAGGTATGCGAAACAAAGCAAGGTTCTCAAACATTTTCTCTGGTGTGCTTCTTTTGTTTATGGCGCCGGGGCTGCTCCTTGCTCAGACACCGGCAAAGGAACAAGGCGCTCCGTCGCCCGTTGCCACTCCACAGCAAACTCAAACGACGACTGCCAATGGAAGCGACCAGGGTTTAGTTCCGGTTTACGGGCTTCAGGGGGTGTTAATAGAAACAATAGACGGGACGATCGTGTCGGCGCAAGCGGCTGATCAGGGATTCAATCCAGCCTCGTCGATCAAACTTGCGACGGCCTTCGTTGCTCTTCGCACCTTTGGACCGAACCATCGTTTCGCAACCGGTTTTTGGACGGACGGCTCGTTCGACAAGGAGAACGGCAAACTGCTGGGCAACCTGTACGTGACTGGCCGCGATCCCTCGTTTCACCACGAACACGCCGTAATGATCGCGCGAGAATTAAATGCTTTGGGAATTCGCACGGTGACCGGCAACCTGGTCGTTTCGCCTGGATTTACGATGAACTTCAATTGGTCTGCCCGTGGATCAGGCGAATTGCTCTACGACACACTTGACGCCACGCGGCGATCCAGCGAGGCCGTGCGCGCCTGGACTTACGAGCGTACAGCGCTGGGCGATCAGTCGAGCTTGCAGACGGTCCCCAGCCTGGCGGTGATGGGTGAAGTTCAGGTTGGTTCTGTAGCGCCGGCGGCCACTCTTCTCCTCACGCATAAGTCGAGCAAACTTACCGACGTGCTCAAGGTGTTGCTCTGCTATTCGAACAACTTCATGGCGGAACGGCTAGGCGATAGCCTCGGCGGCAAAGACGCCGTAATGAGGCAACTGGTTGTCACGCTCGGAATTCCTCCGGCTGACATTCAGTTTGCTTCGTTGAGCGGTCTGGGCGTAAATCGCGTGACGCCCCACGCGATGATGAAGATATTAAGAGGACTACGCAACGAACTTCAGAAGGACAACCTATCACCTGCGGACATTATGCCGGTTGCGGGAATCGATCCGGGAACTCTGGAAGATCGTTTCACGGGCCCTGCATGGCAAGGCAGCGTCATCGCAAAGACCGGAACTCTCGGTAGGACCGACGGAGGCGCCAGCTCGCTGGTCGGACAAATGCGAACTAGAAATGGAGGCGTCCTGCTCTTCGTCATCATGAACCAACAGGGAAACGTTCTCAGGTTTCGGGCAAATCAGGACTATTTGGTGATGCAGGTACAAGACAGCCGCGGCGGGCCAAAAGCTTTCAACTACAAACCGCTAGTCCTCGCCATGAAACTCGCAGACACGGAGAGCGTCTCCGGATTAACAAACGGCGAGCTCGAGCGAAGCCTGAAAGGCCCGAGTAGTTCTCCCTGACAACCCGACA